>CALDGV010000493.1 GCA_937941745.1 uncultured Prosthecobacter sp.
GACTGGCACGGCGAAGGCGTGGAAACTTCGGCAAACGGTCCCCAGGCACCGTCGGCACGGAATGGACCAAGCAGCTCCAATCCCGGCTTCCCACCGACCTCGGACATTCCGCGAGCGGAGGTTCTTTCCCTTCTGCAACCGCATCGACCAGATGTTCAACACCCCAACCTGCGGGAGAAACAGCCCCAGCGGAGGCAATATGCAGAGGCCTGTGCATTGCCGCAGCCGCAGCGGGCGAAGCGGTCTGTTCAGAGTTGAGTTCGCGAAAGACCAGCGTCGCGTTGGTGCCGCCGAATCCAAAACTGTTCGTCAAAGTGACCTTCACCGAGGCCTGCCGCCATTCGCGGACCAGCAGTGACTTCACCGCAGGATCGATCTCACGCACATTTAAGCTCGGAGGCAGCCACTGGCCGCGCATGGCCATCAGGCAGATCACAGCTTCGACAGCGCCTGCTCCTCCGAGCAAATGCCCCATGGCAGATTTGGTGGAGCTCAGGGCTATGTTTGGAGCGGCATCAGCTGCCCAGACCTGGATGGCACTGGCTTCAGCGACGTCGTTGTAAGGCGTCCCTGTTCCGTGGGAATTGATGTAATCCACCTCATGAGGCTGAATACCAGCCATTGCACAGGCACCACGCATGGTTCGGATGGCCGCCTTCCCTTCAGGATCTGGCTGGGTGAGGTGATGCAGGTCTGTGGCCGTGGCATAGCCTGCCGCTTCTGCCAGTGCCTGAGGCGCCCCGCGCTCGACTGCTGCAGACTCGGACTCCAGCAGCACCACCGCAGCCCCCTCTCCGAGTGCCAGCCCATCACGGGCAGCATCAAAGGGTCTAGGCACGCCGCTTGGAGCCAGCGCCCGCAGAGTATCAAAGCCTGCAAAAACAAGCTCAGCCAGGGCATCATAACCACCAGCAAGCACTCGCTTGGCCTTGCCAGTCTGGATCATTGCCATGGCATCGCCAATGGCATTGGCACCACTGGCGCAGGCATTGGAGACGATTAAAATGGGACCGTGCCAGTCGTACTCCGCAGCAATCGCAGTAATCTGCCTTTGTGGTTGGTAGAATTCTACCGGTGAAAGCTGTCCAGGCACCCTGCCAGAGGATGCGATGGCGGCACGAAAGTAGTCCTGGCCCACACTCATGGCGCCAGCGGAGGTGCCGATGATGATGGCATCCACACCCGCTAGACCAGGCAGCTGCGCCATCGCCAGGCATTCCCGAATCGCCAGAAGGAGCATCTTGGTGCCACGGTCCAGCAGATGGTCACGGCGCTTCGGCATCTTGGTAAAAAGCCGTTCATCTGGTAAGACCACCTGGGCTGCCGTCTTCGCGATCCTCTGGCTGACATCAAAGGCCGTGACCGGCGTGAAGTTCATTCGATTGGCACGAAACGAAGCTTCATTCTCATCCCAATCCATGCCTAGCGGCGATACAATGCCCGCGCCGGAGACTAGAATGCGTTGGGAAGAGGTAAAAGACACGTTGATGCGAAGAATACGAAGCGGGCAGTCAATCTGCCGCGTCTCACCGTTTAAAGGATGCAGCCGATGGGGGTGTCAATCGGGAAGAGATCCCCAGGCCTTCAGATCCAAAGGGCCTCCACGCCCCCTCCCAGACGCGCACACAACTGCGCGACCTCTGGCTCATTCATGATCATGAAGGCCGTGGAAAGCGCATCTGAAAGCGCTGCCGAAGGTGCCAGGGCATAGCTGCGGCGCTGCGCCACTGGCACTGGCCTCAAGGTCCGCGGGTTCATGATATGGGCACCTTTGACCTGAAAGCCGCTGCCACTAAGCGCGCGATCCTTCAGCGACAGTGAATGAGCTCCATCAGACAAGGTCACCAGCCAGCCCGACTCCTCAGGAGGCGTTCCCAGGGCCAGAAGGGTGCTGTCGCCTGCATTCAGAAAGGCGTCCGCAATGCTCCACTCCTGCAAAAGTGCCGCAGCCTGATCCAGCGCATACCCCTTCCCCACCGCTCCAAGATCAAAAACCATGCGGTCTGCCTTTACCGTGACTTTGAGACTGGCCTCATCCAGTTCGAAAAGATGAGAGCCGATGCAGGCACGGGCGAGTTCGAGCCTGTCTGGCTCCGGCTCCATCAGCTGCCCATCAGCGCCGCGCCATAGGTGCATCAAGGGGCCGATCGTGATGTCAAAAGCTCCAGCGGTCTCTTTCCACACCTCCTGGGCGAGATGAAGGCAGTCCCACACCCCCAGGCAAACATTCAGACTTTGTCCGGCACTCAGCTGGCTGAGCCGCCAGATGTCACTTGTGTGACGAAAGCGGCTCAATTCGTCTTCCAGCCGCTGGATCTCCATGAAAACAGCCTCCGCAGCCTGGGCGGCGTAATCCGCTTCCTCATGAACGAGGATCACCTCAAAGGTGGTGGCCATCGCCTCCGAGCTGAAACGGTGCATCTGGGGCGGGCGGCTCATGAAGTTCAGGGCTGGGTGGGCTGTGCGCCTGCAGGCGGATGCAGGGGAATCACGGGCACATTCGGCGTCAATGTCGGCGGCGCTGAGAGCGTGCCAGGTGATGGCATCCCCCCAGGCAGCGGCATCAAGGGAGAGGAAGGCATGAGAGGGATTCCCAAAGACGGAGAGGCCGATGGGGAGGCTGGCTGAGTCTGTGGCTCCGGTTCCTTCCGCACCAGCAGGCTCAGATAAACCCCCGGCCTCAAACCATAAGGGCCGCTCTCCTGGTAGGATTCAGCGTCATCGCCCAGGCTGGCCTTCAGGGCTGGCAGCATTTCAGCTTCCACAATGAATACCGGAACACCCGTGACGGTCTCTGGAAGCTTGTCCTGATAACCGATTTTCGTCAGGTCACGCCAATACCAGGGCAGCGGCCAGCCGGAATCTCGATTGATCACCTGTGCACTGAACTCATTCCCCTGCTTTTGAGCGATCTTTTTGACTTCAGCCACGAGCCTCAGCAGATCGGTCGTTGTGTGA
>CALDGV010000494.1 GCA_937941745.1 uncultured Prosthecobacter sp.
CGCCGCCGCGCTTGGAGTCGCGCGGATGCCAGTCGGCATAGAAGGAGCCGATGTGCACGCCCTTTTCGTTGTGCACCTCATAGAACTTCACCTCGGGATGCCAGACCTCGACCGGGCCTTCCTGGGTGGGCCGGGTGCTGGCGGTGCTGGCCTCGCCGACGGGCACGAAGACGGTCTGCCGGGGCGTGATGCGGAGGTCGAAGACCTTCTCCGCCAGCTCAAACATGCCGCTGAGCACGCGCTCGAGCGGGAAGTAGGGGCGCAGCTCCTCCTCATCAAAGTCGTACTCGGACTTGCGCTGCTTCTCCGCCCAGAAGGCGACCTCCCAGGGCTGCAGCAGCTCGGCCTGATGACCGGCGGCGTCGGCCTTGTATTCCTGAAGCTGGATGGTCTCGCGCTGGAAGGCGGTGGCGACCTTGGCGTGGAGGTTTTCGATGAAGGCGAGGGCGTTCGCGCCGTTCTTGGCCATGCGCTGCTGCAGCACCAGGTCGGCAAAGTCCTTCTTGCCGAGAAGCTGGGCCTTTTCATGGCGGAGGCGGAGGATCTTCCAGACGAGGTCCGTGTTGTCGTGCTTTTCCCCGCGGCCGATGCTGCCGGTGCCTTCCCAGACCTTGCGGCGGAGGTCCTCATCCTCGGCATATTCCATGATCGGGATCATGGAGGGGGCCTTGAGGGTGAAGCGGAACTGCGGGGCCTCCTCGGTGCCGAGGCCTTTGGCGGCAGCGTCGGCCTGGGCGGCATCAATGGCGCTCTGCGGCAGGCCTTTGAGCTTCTCCGCATCGGTGATGATGAGCTCCCAGGCGTTGGTGGAGTCGAGGACGTTTTCGGAATACTTCTGCGTGGCCTGGGAGAGCTCGGATTCGAGCGCTTCGAGGCGCTGCTTCTTCTCCGGCGGCAGATCGGCCCCGGCCTGGCGGAAGCTTTCCATGGTTTCATCCAGGGCGCGCTTTTTCAGCGGCGGCAGGGCCCGGGCCTCCTCCGTCTTGCTGTAGGTTTCCAGCAGGTCCCAGAGGGCATCATTGAGGGGGATCTTGGCAAAGAAGGCGCTGACCTGGGGCAGCATGGCGTTGTGGGCCTCGCGCAGCGCCGGGGAATTGCACAGCGAATCGAGGTGGGTCACGAGTCCCCAGGCTTCATTCAGGGCGCGCGTGGCCTCATCCAGGCCGAGCACGACGGTGTCGAAGTTCATTTTGCCGCGGTCCTGCTCACACAGGCGCTCGATGGCGCTGTCGGCATCTTTCAGGGCCTGGGTGATGTCTGTCTGGATATGAGAGGGATCGAGGCTGGACCAGCGAATGTAGAGATCCTGAGCAAGGAAGGGATGGGCCATGGTGGGGGGGCGGGCGGCGCGGAGTATGGCGTTCGGCGAGACCAAGGCAAGGGGCAAGCAGGCCGGTGAAGTGCTGCACGGTTCTTGACGACGGCCCCGGCCTCCCGCAGGCTCCGCCGCTCGTGTCTTTTCTGGTTTCCGGCCTCCTGTACCTTTTCCTGCTGCTGCTGCTCGCGGTCATTTCGGCCACCGAGACGGCGATTCATTCGGCGCGGGACCTGGAGGACAAGCTGGAGCGGACCGGGGAAGGCGCCGTGGCACAGAAGCTGCGGAGGATCACGGCCAACCCGTTCGTCCAATTGCACCGCACCCTGCTCCTTTCCGCGACCCTCAACCTGGCACTGGCCGCGCTGGGGCTGCATCTGGTGTCGGGCCCCTTTCGCGCCCTGGGCTGGCAGCCCTGGCTGACCGCGCCGGTGCTCTTTGCAGGCACGGTGCTGGTGGGGGATGTGCTGCCGAAGTTTCTGGCGGCCTACTCCCCCTCTGCGGTGCTGCTGGGCAGCCTGCGGATTCTGAACCCCTTCCGCTCCATCCTCGACCCGCTGGCCAGGATGGCTGACCGCGCCACGGATGCCCTGATCCGCCGGCTGGTGCCCAGCCGGGTGAAGACGCGCGCCTCGATGACCCGCGAGGAGTTTGAGACCCTGGTGGAAATGCGCGAGGAACAGGGCCTGCTGGCCCCCGAGGAAGCGGAAATCATCCGCGAGGCGCTGGACATCGAACGCCTGACCGTGCGTGACTGCATGGTGCCCCGGGTGGACCTGACCCTGCTGAGCGCGGAAGATGCCGGAGAAAAGGCCGGCATGGTGCTGGACCAGTCGGAGGGGCGCTTTGTGGTGATCTACGGGGAGACTCCGGACATCGTCGTGGGCGTGATCGATACGCTGGAGTGGCGGCTCGCAGGGCGTCCCGACTGGCGCAAGATGATCACCCATGTGCCCTTTATGCCGGAGACGATGCCGGTGCTGGATGCCCTGGAGAAGCATCTGCGCCGCTCCGTGCTGCCCGTGCTCATCGTGGATGAATACGGCGGGCTGGAGGGCATGGTCAGCCAGGAGGAAATCGCCGACTGGCTGCTCTATGAGGCCGCCCCCTGGCAGGGCGAGGCCGGAGAAATCCGTGACCTGGGGAATGGCCGCTACCTGGTGGATGGCGGCGCCCGCGTGGAGGATGTGGCCCAGGAGCTGAATCTGACGCTTCCCGCCGGAGCGATCGACACCATCGGCGGCTTTGTCTTCAACCAGCTTGGTCATGTGCCCAAGGCTGGCGAGCGCATCCAGGTGCCGGGCGCTGACTTGAAGGTCCGCCGCGCCGTCCGCGCCCGCATTCAGCAGGTGGAACTGCGCCTGCATGAGGGCCGCCACGAACGTGAATCAGCCCTGGAGAGCGATCCGGGAATCTGAGCCTGCCAGCCACGCAGCGCGTGGGGCTAGTTCACCGCTTTGGATTTGGCCTTGCCACCTTTGCCCGCCTTGGGGGCTTTGGCGGCGGCATTCTTTTTCCAAAGATCCACCGGCACGGCGTTGGGCTGATCTGCCCCGGGTGTGCTGCGGCCTTTGGCGACGATGGCCTCCAGCTTCTGCCGCATCTGCGCCACCCTTTCCGGATGCTCGGCCTGGAGGTTTCGCGTCTCTCCCAGATCCTCATCCAGGTTGAAAAGCTGCACTTCGGGAGAACCCGCGGGCTCCTTGCCCGGGCGCGGTTCGCTCCAGCCACCGCTGCCGGGGCAGAGGCAGAGTTTCCACGGGCCTTCACGGAGGGCAAAATAACCGCCAATGCTGTGAGAAACCAGGGATTCACGCTGCGCCCCGCTGGCAGACTGCCCCAGCAGCGTCGGCAGGAAGCTGAAGCTGTCTTCCGCCGCATGGGCTGGCAGGGAAAATCCGCTGACTTCGGCGGCCGTGGCCATGAAATCCGTCAGGCAGGTGAGCTGGCGGGTGGTCTGGCCTGGCTTCACCTTGGCCGGCCAGCGGACCAGGAAGGGCACACGGTGGCCGCCCTCATAAATATCCGCCTTGTGTCCGCGGTAGCGCCCGCTGGGATTGTGGCCCTTGGCCAGCAGTTCGGGATAGTCCGCGCTGGGCGAGCAGCCATTGTCACTGGTGAAGATGAGCAGCGTGTTTTCAGCCAGACCCTGCTCATCCAGCGCGCGCAGCAGACGGCCGATCTCCGCATCTGTCTCCATGACAAAGTCACCATACTGGTTCAGGCCACTTTTCCCACGCCACTGAGGGTTGGGCAGGATGGGCGTGTGCGGGGAGGCCAGCGGCAGGTAGAGGAAGAAAGGCCTGCCCTTTTTGGCATCCGCCGCCTTGCCACTGATCCATGAGATGGCCTGATCGATGAAGGTGCCCAGCACTTCATAGCCGGTGAAACCTGGGGCGGCAGGACCTTTGCGGGTAAAGCCTTTCTTGTCCGAACCCTGGATCATCTCGATCTCGCGGTCCTCCGTCGGCTGTGCAGTGACCCAGTCGCCTTCAATGAAGCAGTAGGGCACCATGTCGAGCGAGGCGCTGATGCCGAAGTAGTGGTCGAATCCGACGCTCTGCGGCCCGTGCGTGTGCGGCTGGGTGAAGTCCACGCTCCAGGCCTGCTCGCGGGATTCAATGGTGAGCTCGGAAACGGTCTGCCCAGGCTTGATGACCCAGTTCATGCCCAGGTGCCACTTGCCTACGGCTGCGGTGTGATAGCCTTTTTCCTTCAGCATCGAGGCTACGGTCATGCGCCCCTCCTCGATCAAGCGTGGGCTCAGCCCGCCCAGCACGCCTTTCTGAAGCTTGGTGCGCCAGTTGTAGCGTCCGGTCAGCGTGCCGTAGCGAGTGGGCGTGCAGACGCTGGAAGGCGTGTGGGCATCTGTGAAGATCATTCCCTCCCGGCCAATCCGGTCCATGTTGGGCGTGGCGATCTTTCCCTCGGGATTCAGCAGCCGCACATCCCCGGTGCCCAGGTCATCACAAAGGATGAACAGGATGTTGGGAGGCGTCTCCGCCAAGGAGAGACGAGCGACAAGAAGGGAGATGAGCAGGATGCAGTGCTTCATGAAGGTACGAGGAACCTTCAAACGCCCCTCCGAAGGGCAGCTAGCAACGATCTTCCGCGAACTCTGCAACCCCGGTCAGCGGATCACGCCCTGCCAGATGCGCGGCTTGCCGTTTTCCATTTTGCTCAGATCCAGAGACGCTGTGCTCTTCACCTCCGCCTTCGCTCCACGGAT
The DNA here is from genome assembly GCA_937941745.1 of uncultured Prosthecobacter sp. Taxonomy (GTDB): domain Bacteria; phylum Verrucomicrobiota; class Verrucomicrobiia; order Verrucomicrobiales; family Verrucomicrobiaceae; genus Prosthecobacter. The sequence goes on from CALDGV010000494.1 coordinate 4,545, forward strand.
GTCCAGCGTCAGGGCACCTCCCAACTGGGCGGCTTCGAGCCAGTAGCGCAGACGCACGCTCTGCGCCGTCTGCGCGGCAATCTGCGGCGGCTTCTCCACAGGCAGGATGAAGGGCGGCACTTCCCTGCCCTCCGCCGTCAGCAGCCTGACATCTGGCGGCTGGAGCACCAGAGGCCGGGGGCTCGCGTTGCGGTAGCGCAGTTCGATGTCGAGCCGGGCATTGCCATAATCCCGCTCCAAAGTGCAGCGATGGATGACCAGGGGCGGCTCTGACGGTGACACTTCCGCCGCCTGAACAGGCTGTGGATCACCCTCACCTGCCGAGGGCTCCTGGAGCACCCAAAAAGCCGCTCCGCCGCCCAGCAGAAGCAGCACCCAGACTTCGATGCGTTTGAAAAAGCTCATGCGGGCTCATCACGCAGATCATGCGGGTCCGCAAACGGAGAACCACGTGCTCCAGCCCCTGGCGGCTCACTTGCCGATGCAGAAGCTGGAAAAGATCACGTCCAGGACTTCCTCGACATCCACGACCCCAACGACTTCACCCAGGGCTTGCAGAGCCTCCCGAAGGTCCAGTGCGATGTATTCGGGAGCTTGCCCAGCCTGGAGGGCGGTCTTGGCAGCAGCCAGATGGGCGGAAACCCTCTCGAAACAGGCCTGATGGCGGGCGTTGATCGCGATCGGATGATCGCTCAGCAGAGGCCCTGAACGCAGTACAAGCTGACGGATGGCCGAGCGGAGAGTGTCAATGCCGGTGCCATGCTGACAGGAAAGCTGCACGGCATCGTCCGGCCATCCGGCAGCCATGCCGAGGTCGGTCTTGTTGAGCAAAAGCAGGCGGCGCTGCTCGGCACCCGGAGGAAGCTCCACACGACGGGCCTTTTCTGGAGGCTTTGAACCATCCACGACCTCCAAAATCAGATCGGCGCGCTCAAGCTCGCGCCGCGTGCGGTCCATGCCGACCTTCTCGATGCCATCGGCGGATTCGTCACGCAGTCCGGCGGTGTCCACCAGGCGGAGCGGAATGCCATGCACCTGGATGATCTCCTCAATGGTGTCACGCGTCGTCCCGGCTGTAGGGCTCACAATGGCGCGCTCAAAGCCCAACAAAACGTTCAGCAGGCTGGATTTGCCGACATTGGGCTCCCCACAGATCACCGTGCGCGCCCCATGCCGGAGGATGCGGCCTTGCTCGCCGGTCTCGATCAACCTGCGGGCACGCGCCATGACCTCATCCATGCGGGCCACCAGTGCGGCTCCGGTGTCGGGAGAGATGTCTTCCTCAGGAAAGTCAATGTAGGCCTCCACATGCGCGAGCACGGGAAGCAGAACCTCTTTCAAAGCCAGGGCTTCCTTGCCAATGGCACCGCCGAGCTGCTCATGGGCAGCGCGGAGGGCGAGGGTGCTCTGCGCCTGGATAAGGTCCAAGACAGCCTCCGCCTGCGTCAGGTCCATCTTGCCATTCAAAAAGGCGCGCTGGGTGAATTCGCCTGGCCCGGCGGCGCGGGCTCCGGCAGCGAGCAGGGCTTCGTAAATTTTCTGTGTCACCAACAGGCCGCCGTGGCCGTGGAACTCGACCACCGGCTCGCCCGTGTAGCTGGCAGGAGCATGGAAAACGATCAGCAGCCCATCATCCAGCACCGTGCCGTCCGCCTGTCTGGCAGCAGCACGGCTGGCAAGGCGAGCAGGAAGCTGCGACAGAGGCTTGCGGGCCTGAAAAACCCGGTCCGCCACCTCCAGGGCCTGCGGCCCGGTGATGCGCAGCACGGCGAGCGCAGCTTCACCGAGGGCAGTGGAGATGGCGGCGATGGTGTCCTGAATCATGGTGAAGGCCATAGCGGGGGACGCGGGAGGAGCCAAGAGCGATGTGCACTCCGAATGCATCGGGGCTGCAGGCATGGCTGAGAGATTGCCTGCGAAGGCCCGTAATCTTGTGACCATGCCCACCGACCGCCGTTCCTTCCTCAAATCCGCCTCCCTAGCCGCCAGCTCCGTCGCCTTCCCCGCAGTTGTGAAGTCGGCGAGTCCAAACTCCAAGCTCCAGGTCGTCTCCGTCGGCGCGAACGGCATGGCCTACAGCGACATCAAAAACATCTCCGGCCATGCCAACGTGAAGTATGTCGGCTTCTGCGACATCGACAGCACGCGCTTCGACAAGGTGGATGCTGATCATCCCGGAGTGCCTCACTTTGCCGACTTCCGCGAAATGTACGCCAAGCTGGGCGACAAGTTCGACGCCGTCAACGTCGGCACCCCAGACCACATGCACGCCAAGGCGGCCATCGATGCCATGCGCCTGGGCAAGCATGTCTATTGCCAGAAGCCTCTGGCCCACACCGTCTGGGAATCCCGCCAGATGCGCCTGGAGGCGACGAAGGCCGGAGTCGTGACCCAAATGGGCAACCAGATTCACTCCAACCTCGAATACCGGCTGGGCACACGGCTCATCAAGGAAGGCGCCATCGGCAAGATCAAGGAGGTCTATTCCTGGGTGGCAGTGACTGGCAACGAGCGGAACAAGCGCCTGTCCCCGGCACCAGGCGCCAAGGTGCCTGCGCATGTGAACTGGGATCTCTGGATCGGCGGAGCTCCGATGCGGGAATATGCCCCCTGCTATCACCCGTTTGTCTGGCGCGACTGGCAGGACTTTGGCGGAGGCGCCCTGGGCGACTTCGGCTGCCACATCCTCGACCCTGTCTTCACCGCCCTGGGCATCAAGGCTCCGACCCACATCACCGCCATGAACAGCGGCGTGAACGAGCACATCTGGCCCACCCACGAGACGATCGAATACATTTTCCCCGGCAATGAACTGACCGCAGGCAAGACCTTGAAGGTTACCTGGATGGACGGCGGCCTGCGCCCTGACCGCAAGCTCGCCCGGATGCCGGACAACCTCGACCTGCCTCGCAGCGGCTCCCTCTTCATCGGAGAAGAAGGCAACATGGTCCTCGCCCATGTGGCCGGCCCACGTCTCTATCCTTTGGACAAGTTCACCGGCTTCAAATACCCCAAAGAACAGGGCCTCAGCCACTGGCACCGCTGGGTGGATGCCTGCCTGGGCGGTGAAAAGACCAGCGATGGCTTCGACTACGCCGGACCACTTTCTGAAACCGTGCAGCTTGGCAACGTGGCCACTCGTCTGGCCACGGGAGAAATCGACCAGCGCACCGGACGTCCACTGGAACTGAAGACGCTGGAGTGGGACACCGAGGCCTTTGCCTTCAAAAACAACCCTGCAGCCGACAAGCTCCTGACCAAGACCTACCGCGAAGGCTGGGCGATCTGATCAGACACCGAGCCCGGCATAATACGGAGCCATGCGCCGCGCATGCTCGTCGTAGGCCGCTTCAAAAAGTTCCGTGGCTTTTTGAGCACCCACGACGGCGCCCGCAGTGAGCACTTTGGGTGGCTGACCTGCCTTGGTAAGGCGGTCAGCCACTTCTGCTTTGATGGCATTCACCAGCAGGCAGCCACCCACCGTGCTTCCTGGGGCCACCGGCGTTTCCAGCCCTTCAACCTTCACCATTGCATCCCCGACCGGCGCGCCGGTATCGAGCACGACTTCGGCAAAATCCTGCAGCTTCTTGCCGCCAGGATGACGGCTAGTGCTGGCCTCCGCATGAACCTTGGAGATGATGGCCACCACCTTCACGCCGCGACGCTGGAACTCTTCCGCCATCTCCACAGGCACCACATTGCAGCCGCTGGAGGAAACCACCAGCGCGCTGTCGCCTTGCTTGAGGTCGAAATTTCTCAAAATGCGTGCAGCAAGACCGCTGACGTTCTCCAGAAACATCGCCTGACGTTGCCCATTCGCTCCGACGACAAGGTTGTGGAAGGTCAGGGAGAGCTCGACGATGGGGTTGAAGCCAGGAAAGGAGCCATAACGAGGCCACATTTCCTCCACCAAAATGCGGCTGTGCCCCGAACCGAACACATGCACCATCTGACCGGCCAGAATGGTCTGGGCAAAGAGATCCGCCGCCTGTTGAATGACCGGCAACTGGGCACGGACGCAGTCAATCAGTTCGGAAGATTTGGCGAGATAGCTTTCAGCAGGAGTCATGAGAAGAACGAGAAACAGTGTTTGCGGTGACAGCAGGATGAACAAGACCGGAAAAGATCAATCCTGCAAAGAAAGGCTGCGCACACAGCCATAGACACCGGCCCATTCTCCGGCAGAAGCCAGGCAGAGCTGCACACGATGACCACCGGGTGTCCATTCCAATTCATCAAGGCAGGCCTGCAGCGGCTGCATGAGCGCCTCACCAGCACCAGAAGCAATGCCACCGCCCAGGATGACCCTTTCAGGATCCAGCACATTCACCAGCGAGACGATGCCGACAGCGAGGTAGCGCACGGACTCAAGCCACAGTCTGCCAGCTTCTGGATCACCAGCGGCAGCCTTGGCGACCAGAACATGGGTGTTTTCATAACGGCCCGCCCCACGTTCCTGGAGGGTCTTGTTGCCGAGGAAGGATTCCAGGCTGCCGGGCGTGTTGAAGATGTCCTTGGGCGCATGGGCATCGACGCTGATATGGCCCAAATGACCACCACGGCCAACATGGCCTTTGAGCAGCCTGCCAC
>CALDGV010000495.1 GCA_937941745.1 uncultured Prosthecobacter sp.
GAGAACCGCCACTGACCCAGGGCAGACGGGCGAGCACGGTCGTCTCCCCATTGGCCGGTTTGATGACCGGGCTGGCGGGCAACTGGCGAGTGGCTGGCGGTGGCGGCGCGATGGCGAATGGAGAGACCGCAGGTGGTGCGGGCTGTGCGGGCGGCGATTGTGGCTGCGTGGGATAACCGTAGCCATACGGGGTGTGCTGAATCGGCTCCTGGTATGCCGGCACGGGTGGCTGCGGGCGGAACAGCTTCATCACATGATCGTCAACGATGCCCCAACCGACTGGCACACCAATGAGGCAGAGGCCAAAGAGCATCACAGCGGCCACGGCGGCCACGGGCTTGCTGGGTTTCACGGGTTTTTCGGGCACCATGGCCACATCCGCCACGCGGAGCAGGCCGCTGTCACGGAACTGGCCAGTGAGTGCGGCCTGGCTGCGACGCATCTCGATTTTTTCATACAAATCACGATCCATGCGCACTTGGTCGCGCAGGAGGCTCTGCTGCACGTTTTTGCCGCTGAGGTCGAGCGCCACACCGCGTGCGCCATCGAGCTGAGCACGATAGTCGGCGAGCTGGTTCGTCTGCGTTTCGACCTCGCTTTTGATCATGGCGACGACGGCGTTGATGGAGCGGTCGAGCGTGGCGCGAAGGGTTTCGATCTCGTTGGAAAGACCGATCATCTTCGGGTGCCGACGCCCGCAGGTGGCCTCCAGCGGGGCGCGTTCGGCCATTTTGGCGTCGAGCTGTTTGCGGATGTAGGCCACGTCGGCGTTGTCGGCAAAGAGGCGCAGTTCGGTGAGGTCGCGCCCGGCTTTTTGCGCGGCGGCGAGGCTGTCGAGGTCCGACCTGGCCTTCACAAGTTTCAAGTCGGCCTCAGTGATGGCGGAGTTGAGTTGGCGCACTTTCTCGCTGGAGATGTCCTTGTTCTCAGTGTCCTCCATGAGGCCCTCGCTTTTGCGGTACTCGGCGAGTTTCTGCTCGGACTCGCGCAGGCGCTTTTGCAGCTCCTGGGACTTGGACTCCAGGTAGGTGGAGGCGTCGGCGCTGAGTTTGCCCTCCTGCTCGGCGACGTAATGGATGTATTCCTCGACGTAGCGATTGGCAAAATCAGCGGCCAACTGCGGATCACGGTCGCGTACCTGCACGCGGAGGACGTGGGACTCCTTCAGCGGCTCCACACGCACGTTGGAGATCATGAGGTCGATGAACGCCTCGCGCGGATCACCCGGTTTGCCAGGCTTGAACAAGCCGATGAGCTTCAGCAGCTCGTCTTTGCGACTGAGCGTGTTCGCCTCGCGCTTGAGGAAGGCCTCCCGCCGGTCGGCGGGGAAAGTGTCGTACAAATGACTGAGGAAGCGGCGGGAGAGCAGCTCGGTGCGGTGGTTGTTGATGAGCTGCGGGGCGCTCAGCTCGGTAACGCCACGCGTCGCCATGGAGTCGAAGTTGAAGACGTTCCCGTCCTGAATGCGCAGGAGGAGCTGCGACTCCGCCTCGTAGATTTTCATGCCCATGCCGAGCCAGTAAAACGCAAACGCGCCTAGCAGTAGGCCGAGCACCGCCCCACGCAGCCAGCGCTTGCGGATGTAGCCGATGATGTCGGCGATGCTGATCAGGGACTGCACCTCGAAATCATGCGGATTGATCGGAGGCAGGAAGGCGCGCGGATCAAACACCGGCGAGGCACCGGCATGCGCGGGCATCGTCATCGACGGTGCCGCAGGGACCAGCCCGCGCTGCGGTGAGAGGGCCAGCATGGCTCCAAAACCGTGCGGAGGCGCGGTTGGAACTGGCTGCAGGCTGTAAGGGATGGCCATGACTTAAATGGACGAATGACGAATGACGAATGACGATTGGACGGCGGCTTGGCCGTTGGAGGTTTTTTGCAGGCGCATGGCGCGGATGATGATGTCGTTCACCAGACGCACGTCGAAGACCTCGGCGGCGAGCTGGCGGCTTGAGCGGCCTTGGACCGCAATCTGCGCTGGATGATGAATGAACCACTCCATGGCGCATTCGACAGCGGCGACGTTCTGCGGCTGGCAGAGGAAGCCGTTCTCGCCCTGCATGAGCATTTCGCCGTTCTGGCGCTGCACTTCACCCTCGGCAGTAAGTTTGACGCACTCACGGGCACCGACGGAGTTGGTGGTGATGACTGGGCGACCGGTGGCGAGCGCTTCCAACGTCGCGTGCGGCACGCCTTCGCGGTACCACGTTGGCAAGACGAAGACATGCATCTTTTTGAGCAAAGCGGCGACGTCCTTGACCATGCCATGATGCACCAGCGTGCCTTCAGCGACCCATTCAAGCACCTCACTCTCATCCACGCGGTTCGGATTCGGGTCAAAGGGACCGACGAGGTGAAACTCGGCGTGCGGATGAAGTTGTTTGATGCGCCGAGCGGCCTCGGCAAAGACGCGCACGCCTTTGCTGATGAGCAGACGACTGACGAGGACAAAACGGATGCGACCGGCGTTGATGTTCTCATCCTCCTCCAGCGGCGCATGAGCAAACTCGTCCATGTTCACGCCGGAACCGGCGGTGACATGCACCGGCACTTCGGCAGGCAGCATGCGCATGTCGGTGAAGAGCTTCACATCGTCCTGATTCTGCATGAAGATGACATCCGCACGCTTCAGGGCGAAGCGGTGCAGCGCCTCGGAGATGGCGGAGACAATTTTCTGCTTCCACGTCACCGGTTTGACAAACGTGAAGCCTAGGCCGGGCAGCAGCGCATAGACGCGGCGGATACCGGCTAGGCGGGCGATGACGCAGCCATAGACGACGGACTTGATGGTGTAGGCAAAGAGCACGTCCGGCTTTTCGGAGCGGAACAGCCGCCACATGTCCCACATCGTCACCAAATCCTTCAGCGGATGGATCTTGGAGCGTGCCATGCGGATGGCACGGTGCCTGCCACCGAGGCTGGAGACGAACTCTCTCACATGTGGGTAATCCTCTGCGGCCGCAGTGACGACCTCGCAGCCATGCGCGGCGAAGTCGCGGATCAAGTCGCCACGATGATAGACGAGCGTGTTGGCATCGGCGGTGAGAACGAGCACTTTCATGACACGAGATCCTCCTGGAGTTCGGTGGTGGGTTCGGCATCCCGCTGGAAACGACGCGGCAGCATGCGGCGGGCGGTGCGCAGGGTGTGGAAGGCGGCGGCACGCCAGCTTGCGGGGTTGCATGCTTCGAGATCGAGCAGCCAGCGCAGGCTGTCACACCACTGGCGCTTGTACTCGTAGTCGCTGGGCAGCATGTCGTGGTGGGCAAGGCCGCGCTGGATGGAGCAGTCGATGCACCAGTGCATGACGAGCTTGCCGGGGGAAAGTCTGGCAAAGGCGGGGTCCCAGCCCATCTGGAACTGGAAGAACTCGTCACGCTCCACGAAACCATACATCGCAGCGATGATTTGGCCCTCGGCTTCGAGCAAGGGAAGCAAGGCGCGGCCTTGCGGCAGCCAGAGCGCGGCAAGGCGCTGATGAAAACGCCAGGACACCGGCGTGATGAAGGTGCTGCGGCTGGCAGGCCAGTGGCGGGCATGCAGCGTGCCGAGCGATTGCAGCCCTGCCTCAAAGGAAACGCGTTCTCCGGCCACCGAGGCCACACCCGCATGCCGAGTGGTGAAGGCCTTCTGACGGCGGCGGAGCTTGCTGCGCCAAGCACCCGTGCGGCGCGTGTCGTAGTCCGCCCGGGTGCTAGGCAGGCGGATGAAATGGCAGGCGTAGCGGTTCAAGACCCCCGTGCGCACGAAGGACTCCTCCAAAGCAGCGAGGATGTGCGGCGTGTTCGGCGACTCCTCCGGCAGATGATTGAGGCGCACCACGTCACATTCCTGGCGCAGGAGCTTGAACACACGGCAGAGACGCGGTGTGAGCTCGTCCTCTTGACCGGCGGGGACGATGAAATCAAGCCGCTCACCGTGCGCGGGGCCGAAACCGCCAAGGAAGCCGAGCGCTTTGAGGTGACGACGCGCACGATCATTTTCATGTGCGATCATCAAGGGCGCAATGGCCTGTGGCACGCCCTCTTCATCCCGCAGTAGAGCGATGACGAGCTGTGAGCTTCCTGCACGGCATTCCGCCCACCACAGGCTGATCCAGTCCCAGCGCAGGAAGGGTGAGCGCGTAGCAGTCTGATCCACCAACGCGTCCCAAAATGGGGCGAGGGCCTGCAATCCGGCCTCTTCACGCACAAGTTCAAGCGTGAGCGCCCCATGACGTGAGCGGGCCGTAGTCAGCGAGGGTAGTGGCAACGTGGCGGTCATTGCGCGCCTCCTTTCTCGATGGCGGCTGTCTGTTTGCGATGGTGTGCGGCCTCAATCAATGCACCGAGTTGATGCCGCGCCTCCATGAGAGCGCCAGGGTTGTTGTCCCAGTCGCCAAAACCACGCGCGAAGCTCGAAACTAGGCGCTTCGAGTCCTCATGCAGACCGATCTGACGCGCGAGCATGAGGTAATCGTAGTCTTCCACGGCCTCACGCAGCCATTTCAAACGCATGGAGGCCACTGGCGCGTGCCGGCCATGACGCTTCTCGGTGGCAGGGTAGATGTAGGAACCGTCGCCATTGTACACCGCGCCATCGGGCGATTTGAAGGTTCCGGCATCGGTCCAGACATCGACGCCTTCAGCGGCGTAGAGCGTGTCCCAGTAGGTGAAGCCAGTGATGCCTTGCTTCGGGAACAACCAGCCGACCACACGATGCGCCATGGGCGGATAATCCAGCGCCCACACCGGCGGGAAGCTGGTGTGCAGTTGTTTGGGCATCTGGTGCTGCTGCTCCCACTCATCCGGCATCTGCACGAGCGCGGCATAGGCCCAAACTTCATCTCCGGCCTGACGACGCAGGGCGATGTCATGCCTGCCTCCCGCCCACTCCATGTCTTTCCACACGGAGCTGAAATGCGGCACCCAGATGTCCACCGAGCCGTTCAGCGTG
>CALDGV010000496.1 GCA_937941745.1 uncultured Prosthecobacter sp.
CGATGTTCACGTCGCCGAAGACGAGGCTGCGGCCGCAGAGTTTCACCACCTCGCCACTGCCTTCGTGGTCGGTCGGGTAGAAGCCAAATGCTTCGGCAGGAGCGCCGGCGGCGATGAAGGCCTGGATCAGGCGGAAAGGCGTCCATGGCTCCTCGCGCCCTGGCTTGATCACCACCGGTGTCTTTAGAGCGATGGAGGGCAGCCACAGGGAGTTCACCGCCGGGCTGTTGCTGGGCATGACGAGGCCAAGGGCGTTGGCGGTGGGGAAGTAGGCGACAGGGCAGCCTGCCTGAGTGCCAAAACCTTTGTCGATGACACTCATGTCGAGGCCGCGTGACAGGCCGTTGAGGATCATCTTCATGTTGGTCATGGCGAAGTGGATCTTCGTCATGTTCCGCTTCACCATGATATGCGGAAGGCCGGAGGTGCGGGAGAGGGTGGCGATGTATTCCTGCGGGCTCTGGGTGTGGCCCTTGTCTCCCAGCGGCAGGGTGCCATTGAGGAAGAGATCGCCAGCCTTGGCGGTGATCTCAATGAGCTGCTCCACGGTGAACTTTTTCAGGCTCGCACGGGCCTCACCAATCTTCGCGAGGTCCTTGCGGACGATGCCCGCGTTCACCTGGCTGACTTCGGCGCAGACCTCGCCAGTTTTGTGGTCTTTGACCTGAACTTTATCGAGGGATTCGTAGGGACGGCCTTTGCGGAGGGCGGGAAGATGGGGGACGGACATGGGGTGGGGGTCGGAGAGAAGGGTGGTACTAAACGCGCCGTGGAGCGAATTCTATGTCTATACGGTGTTTTGCATGGTCCGGACGGTTTCGGAAGTGATTTCCGAGCCGAACCTCGCCCGTGATTGCAGGCTCTCCGCACCTTTCCGGCCTATCTATTCGCCAGAGGTGAGGTTGCCGCGGGTGGAGATGATGCGGTCCACACGAAAAGTGAGGTGGCAGAGGCGCTCGGGCGCCCTTCCGAAGAAGGGAGTCTCTGTGATGACCTCGAGGGTGTAGGTCCCGTCCCGGTAGGCGTAGTTGGAGAGGTCGGTGAGTGTCAGCTTCTCATCCTGGGGCACGTTGGTGGGGCTGGCCTGGAGTTCCGGGTTGTAGTGCGTGCCGTAGCGGCGCTCCGTGCCGCGGACGATGGTGCCCTGGGTGCCAAGCGCAGCCTCTCCGGCATAGATCTGCACGTAGGTGCGGGAGTCAGGATAGAGGCCCTTCAGGTTCACGATGACGGCAGGCAGCTTGTCGATGTAAAGCAGGCCCGCCTCGAGGTTTTCAAACGAGGCCGTGGAGACCGGCCAGACTTCCAGCCGTGGCTCGCAGAGGATTGTGGCGGGCACGCCATCGGAGGCGTAGCGCACGACGCGGAAGGCGTGCTCGCCGCAGCCTTCCGAGAGAGTGGCGCTGGTGAGTTCATGGTAGAGCGGAGCCATGTCGTAGGTGCCGTTCTCGAGGTTGCTCTCAAAGACCAGGTAGGGCGTCTGATTCAGGCCTGAATAGGTGGTGGGATCGTAGTTCACGCCTGTGCAGGCGAAATAGACGAGGCGTTCGGCATCTTCAGATGAAGTGGGAGCCAAGCCGGAGACCTGAAGCTGGAGGGACACCGGTCGGTCTGCCCGAGTGCGGCGGACGTAGGTGCCGCTGTTTGCATCCCCTCGAACATAGGGGTCTTCCGAGGTGATTTCGATGACTGCGGCGGGGCTGTAGGTGCGGATGAGCTTGGAATCGAGCAGGTAGATCTTCTGATCCCAGGCCGTGCCGGCGGCGAAAAGCTGGAACAGGGAGCCGACGGCGCCTGTTTCCAGGCCTGCGGTAAAGGTGTTGGTCGTCTGGTCAGGCGACAGCGGGATGTCATAAACCAGCCCGGAATCCAGCACCGTCTGGCGCACCCAGGCCTGCTGGGCTTGGGATCGCAGGCTAGAAAGCAAGAGCAGCAGGATTAGGAGCCTGTGAAGCGGCTTGATCGGGAGATTCAAGAGCATGCAGGACTAGCGGGCGGAGGCGGTGACTGGCGGAGCTTTTTCCAGGACGCTGATCGGATTCCCCCGATACACGGAAACGACCAGGAATTCGAGGCGTGACACGTCCTTGAGCACGGAGCGGTCGGCCTTTTCATCGCCCAGCGCCATCGCGAGGGGCACTTCGCGTGTGGTCAGCCACTGCCGGTTGCGCTTCAAAAAGTCCGGCCAGAGCAGGAACGGGCTGACCGGCCTTGGCACGATGTAGGTCTCCAGCCCCTGGGGCAGGTGCAGGATGGAACCGTAGGGAACGATGGTGTGAAACTGCCCATCAAACAGCACCAGGGAGCGGCTGTAGGCAGAGGTGTCAGGCTCGGGGCGTGGCTGGGTCAGGTTCCGGGCTCGGCGCTGCAGGTGCTGATGAAGGCGGGGCTGCTGGGCGACTTCGGACTGAAGCTCGTCTTCGGTGATGATGTCCCGTGGCTGGGCCGGAGGCTGAATGGCCAGGGGCCTTTGGGCTTTCGCTGCCCTGAACCCGGAGGCTGTTGAGGCTGCCTTCAGCGGTGATGATGCGTGAACACTCCTGTGCAGCGGAGCGGCGGACTGCAGGATGATCGGTTCCATCTGCCCACTGCGACGGGCAGGCTCCGATGCCGGCTCTAAAGCCAGGGATGAAAGGGGGCTCACAAGGGCGAGCAACACCAGAAGAAGGCATGTTTCCGCCCGACGATCGCTTTTAAGTTTGTGAATCATGGATGGAGTGCGGGTTCTGAGGTTGATGTTGTGAAGGCGGCTGTTCGTCCTGGCGGGTCAGGCGGCGCAGGCCTCCTGGGTCTCAGGCTGCTCCGAACTGGCGTAGAGCGACCCGGCGCAGTCGTCGCACAAGGTGTGTGAGAAGCTCATGCCCTGGGTCTTGAACAGCCATTCATTCCAGGGAACCCAGTGCTGATCACTGAGGGCGAGGCGGTCGCAGAAAGCGCAGCAGGCAGGATGCTCGGAGGTGGTGGCGACCCGGAAAGGTGTGCTTTGAAGGCAGTGGGTCCACTCATTGAGCACATCGCTCAGGCGGCGTGCATGGCTCATGGCGATGTGGGCTTTGCCAGCAGCCTCCGCGACACTGACCGAGTCCAGCATGAGAACCAGCAGATGGGTGTAGCCCTTCTTGAGCTTGATGGGAAGGCAGACCGCGCTGAAGGCCCGGTCCAGCACGGTCAGCTCTGTCAAGCTCTGGGTGGCCATGGAAGCTCTGCCACAGACCTGTTCGGCGATTTTCCAGCCCACGGGATCCGAAATGCCCCAGCCGAGCTTGTAGCGGAGGCGGTCGGTTCCGGGTTCGAGCAAAAGGGCTGCGCGTGACTGAGTCTGCCTGCCGAGTTCTTCCAGGATCTCCCGGGCCTGCTCCTGAGGCGGGCGGTGTTCGGTGGCCCTGGAGGACTTGCTGACCCTGGTGCGGCCCTGCTGACGCCTGCGGGTCATTGCCAGCGCCATGATGAAGAGAATGCTCGTCCCCGTCCATGTCACCAGGATGGAGAGGATGCCAGGCACGCTGAGCCAGCTTGCGCTCAGGTGGGAGAGCAGGCAGCCAAATCCCACCAGCCCGAGGCCGGCAATCAGCGCGATCTGGCACTCGGAGGATGCCGGGAGGAGGTCTTCGGAGGCCGCCTGATCTGCCGGAATCACCTTTTCGTCATCAGGCGGATCGAACAAGGAGGGGAGGGCTGTGGGGGAGGACATCGGGATTTATTGCTGATTCCCAAAAATCTAATGACCGCCTGAAGAACCGTCATGTCGGCAGAGATGATGAAAGGCGTCCTCTCTTGTCATCAAAAGTGATGATAAACCTTGGGTTACCCCACGGAAGGTGGCGCTTTATATCAAAAATTCTGTGTAATTATGGTAAAGCGAATAAATGACCCGGCTGAGCGTTCTGCGAGGCCACTTTTTCACCCCCCATTCTTCCGCTCAATGTCCATCCGAACCGCCATCATCGAAGACAACGAGATGATTCGCAAAACACTGATGCTGGTGCTTCAGACTGAGCACGACATCGAGTGCATCGGAGCTTATGCCAACGCGGAGCAGGCACTCGCTGACCTGCCGGGTGTTCAGCCTCCGCATGTCCTGCTGGTGGACCTGGCTCTCCCTGGCATGAGCGGTCTGGACTGTGTGCATCGTGTGATGGGCTGGACGCTTCGCCCTCAGGTGGTGATGCTGACTGGGTCAGATGACGAAGACAGCATCCTGAAATGCATTGCCTCCGGCGCCTGTGGCTACCTGCTGAAGCCGGTTCATGCCCATCAGATCGTCAGCGCAGTCCGTGAAGCCGCGAGTGGAGGCAGTCCCATGAGTGCCGGAGTGACGAAATCCATGGTGAACTTCCTGCAAAAGCAGCGTTGCAACCCGGATGCTGCGAAGCTGAGGCCTCTCCCGGAGCTTTCCTCCCAGGAAAACCGGATCCTGCATCACATCGTCCAGGGCAGCCTTTACAAGGAGATCGCCGACTCCCTGGGCATCAGCGAGTCCACGGTCCGGACGCATGTGCAGCGGATCTACCACAAGCTCAACGTCCACAGCCGTTCCCAGGCGGTTGCCAAGGTGATGGGCATTCACAATTGAGCCGGGCTCCCTCAGGAAGCCCGGCCCGGATAAGCGGAGGCAATGGTGTTTCGGCTCAGGCCATCGGGTTCACCAGCGTGCCGATGCCATCAATGCGGATGGAGACCTCATCCCCTGACTGGAGGGTGAACTCATCCCCAGGAACAATGCCTGTGCCGGTCATGAGCAGAGCGCCTGTGGGGAAGGTGTTGTCCCGGTAAAGGAAGCCGGCCAGCTCTGTGACGCTGCGTTTGAGCTGGCTGATGGTCGTTTCACCGCTGAAGGCGACAGAGCCACCCCTCTGGATGGTGAGGACAATCTTGGTTTCAGGACTCAGCGCGTTCTGGGTGATGAAAAGGCAGGGCCCCACGGCAGCGCAGAGCTTGAAGCACTTCGCCTGTGGCAGGTAGAGCGGATTTTCACCCTCGATGTCCCGGCAGGAGAGGTCGTTGCCGACCGTGTAGCCGATGATCTGGCCAGAGGGGTTGATGACGAGGGTCAGCTCCGGCTCGGGAACCATCCACTTCGAGTCGCTGCGCAGATGCATGGCCTGCCCAGGTCGGGCGACACGCTGCGGCGTGGCCTTGAAGAAGATCTCGGGGCGCTCGGCGGCATACACCCGGTCGTAGAAAGTGCCGCCGCCAGCATCTTTGGACTCCTCCATGCGGGCAGTGCGGCTGCGGAAGTAGGTCACACCGGCCGCCCAGACCTCCTGTGTGCCGATGGGGGCCAGGATCGTGTCCGCCGCCGGAGCTGAGGTGGTTTTGCCTGAGGCGATCAGGCTGGTGAGATAGCCATGCAGATCGGCATGGGCAATCAGTGCATCCCAGTCCGTGTCAGGCAGGGAAAACCAGGCATCGTTGGCCTGGACAAAGAAACCTTGGGTGGTGCGGTAAAGGTGCATGAGCGTGAGGGGTTGGAATTACAGGGCGTCGCGGGTCAGGCTGCTGTCCACGAGGCGCATCGCGCTGCCTGGGTTCGCATTCTGCAGTGGTGCGGGCAGGCAGTCATCGGGGAAGCCCTGATAGCATACTGGGCGGACAAAGCGCAGGATGCTGTCCGTGCCGATGCTGGTGAAGAAGCTGTGGCTTGCCGCTGGGTAGGGGCCGCCATGGTGCATGGAGGGGCAGGGCTCAATGCCCGTGCCAAAGCCGTTGAAGATCAGGCGGCCCACCTTGCGCTCAAGCACCCGGATGAGCGGGGCGAACTGGCGCAGGTCCTCTGCGGTGCCGTGGATGGCGGCGGTGAGCTGGCCTTCGAGCCCGCGGGCAAAGCGCAGCATGTCCTCCTGGGTGGCGCACTCCGTCACGATCGAGCAGGGGCCAAAGACTTCGCGGCGCAGTTCCTCGTTCTCCTCCAACCTTTCCAGGCTGGTGGTGAAGATCCGGCAGGCGGCCTGCGTGGCTTCGTTGTTCGGCTCCAAGTCGGACTGTCCGGCCAGCTTCACCCCATCAATCGTGCTCCAGACAGCGGTGCCGGCCTCGTAAGTTTCGCAGATGCCGCGGTGCAGCATGGTCTGCGGGGCGAATTTTTTGGCGTTCTCCGCAGCGCTATGCACGAAGGTTCCCAGGTCATCGCTTTTCAGACCGAGCACGATCGCCG
>CALDGV010000497.1 GCA_937941745.1 uncultured Prosthecobacter sp.
TGTATGACAAGCCGATGGTGTATTACCCGCTCACGGTGCTCATCGCCTCCGGCATCCGTGAGTTCTGCCTCATCTCCACACCGCATGACCTGCCGCGCTTCCGTCAGTTGCTGGGAGACGGTTCTGCCTGGGGCATTTCCATCGATTACCGAGAGCAGGCCCGGCCCGAGGGCATCGCGCAGGCATTTCTCATCGCGGCGGACTTCATCGGCAAAGATCCCGTCACCCTGATCCTCGGCGACAACATCTTCTTCGGCGGAGACGCCTTCCCTCGTGCTTTTGGTGAGTTCGAATCCGGCGCGACGAATTTCGCCTACCACGTCAACGATCCCGAACGCTACGGCGTGGTCGAGTTTGATCGAGAGGGGAAGGCAATCTCGCTCGAAGAAAAGCCGGAGCATCCCCGGAGCAACTACGCCGTGCCCGGCGTCTATCTCTACGACAACGATGTCGTCGCCATCACTCGCTCAATGAAGCCCTCCCCGCGTGGCGAGCTGGAAATCACCGACGTGAACAAAGAATACCTGCGTCGCGGCACCCTGCGCGTGCAGCGCCTCAGCCGCGGCACCGCATGGCTGGACGCCGGCACCAGCAGCAGCCTGCACGAGGCCTCCGCCTATGTGCAGACCATTGAAAAACGCCAGGGCATGAAGCTCGGCTGTCCAGAAGAGGCCGCCCTTTATCGGGGCTTTCTCCCGCTGGAGAAATTTGAGTCTCTCGTCGCCTGCCTGCCGAAATGCGAATATCGTGACTATCTCGCCGAAGTCGCCGCCGAGGTGCGGCGTGTCGGCATCAAAAGCGCCTGATCAAACCATGGCTCCCCATCCCGTTCTCCCCAATCGTTATGCCGCTCCTGAGGAGCGGCCAGTTTACGTCAAGCAGCTCTTCGACCACGCGGCGGAGCATTACGACCCCATCGTCGGCTGGGGCTTTTGGGGCACTGGCAATCTTTACCGGAAAACCGCGCAGAGCCGCCATGGCCTCAAGCCCGGCATGCAGCTCCTTGATGTCGCCTGCGGCACCGGCTTGATGTCCGTCGCCGCCAGCCAGGTGCTCGGCGGAGATGCGGGCATCACCTGCGTCGAACCCAGCGACGGCATGCTCGCCGTCGCACGGCAGAAGCTCCCCAACGCTCGCTTCATTCAAAGCGGCGCGGAGAAAATGCCGGTGGAGGACAATCACTATGATTTTCTCACCGTCGGCTACGCCCTGCGTCACTTCGCCGACCTGGAGGCCACCTTTCGCGAGTTTCATCGCGTTCTGAAGCCCGGCGGGCGCGTCCTCATCCTGGAGGCCACACGTCCTTCCGGCAAGATCGGCTCCTGGCTCTTCAAGCTCTACTTCGGCATCGTCTATCCCTTCCTCGCCCGCCTGCTCACCCGCAGCAAGAAAGCGGAGGAGATGATGGTTTATTTCTGGGAAACCATGGACACCTGCGTGCGACCCGAGTCCGTCGTCGCCGCATTCAAGGCCGCCGGTTTCTCCGAGGCCAAGCGGCATCCGCTCATGGGCATCTTCAGCGAGTACACGGCTGTCAAAGCATGAACCTTCTCGTCACCGGCGGCGCGGGATTCATCGGCTCCAACCTCATTCGGCTCGTCATCGACAAGCCCGAAGTCGTGAAGCTCGTGAATCTCGACAGCCTCACCTACGCCGGCCATTTGGAGAATCTCGAAGGCATTCACGGCGTTCATCAGCGCTACCTCTTCGAGAAAGTTGATCTGCGGAACCAGGACGAGGTCATGCGCGTCGTCCGCCAGCATGACATCACCCACGTCATGCACCTCGCCGCTGAAAGTCATGTGGACCGCAGCATCACCGGCCCCGGCGACTTCATCACCACCAACATCAACGGCACCTTCCACCTCCTCGAAGCCTGCCGTGCTCATTGGTTTTCATCTGAGAAATCTGTGGATCGATTCCTCCACGTCTCAACGGACGAGGTTTTCGGCTCCCTCGGCCCCACCGGCTTCTTCACGGAAACCACCCCCTACGCGCCGAACTCGCCCTACTCAGCCTCCAAAGCCGCCAGTGACATGCTCGTGCGCAGCTACCATCACACCTACGGACTGCCCACGCTCATCACGAATTGCTCCAACAACTACGGTCCCTACCAGTTCCCCGAAAAGCTCATCCCTGTCGTCATTCAGAGCATCCAGGCTCGCAAAGCCATCCCCGTCTATGGGGACGGCATGAACGTGCGCGACTGGCTCTACGTCGGCGATCACTGCGAGGCCCTCTGGACTGTTCTGAACCAGGGAACATCGGGTGAAACCTACAACATCGGCGGCCACAACGAGAAGGCCAACCTCCACCTCGTCCACCTCGTCCAGCTCATCTGCGACCTCATCGACGAGCTGCGCCCAGAGTTGGGCGGCCACTCCCGCTCTCTGATCACCTTTGTCACCGACCGCCCCGGCCACGACCGCCGCTACGCCATCGACGCAGGAAAAATCCAGCGCGAACTCGGCTGGACCCCGGCCCACACCTTTGAGTCCGGCATTCGCGAGACGGTGGCTTGGTATTTGGAGAATCAAGATTGGGTGCAAGCGGTCTCGTGAACAAAAAACTTGAGGCTTGGCTTCACTTTTTCAGAGGCTATTCTGTGGCATGACTACCTTGCAAATACCCGTTGATGACCGCTGGCTGTTGCGGGCAGGTCTGAGTGTTGCCGAACTCGCAAACGAGTTAAAAGAGTTCCTGGCCGCGAAGCTCTATGAATCGGGCCGCCTGACCCTTGGTCAGGCGGCGGATGTCGCCGGCCAGCCGGTTTGGCAGTTTATGGAAACGCTCTCCCGCATGGGGGTGTCTGTCATCAACATGGACATGAAGATGCTCAAGGATGACCTCGCCGCCGCATGAGCCGCTGATCATTTGCGATGCCAGCCCGCTGATTCTGCTGGCAAAGATCAATCATGCCGGCCTGCTGTTCAAGATGGCCGGGGAAGTCTGGATTCCTGATGTTGTGTGGGATGAAATCACCCGAAAAATGCATCCGGAAGAGTTCGTCTTCCACTCGTTCG
>CALDGV010000498.1 GCA_937941745.1 uncultured Prosthecobacter sp.
TGGGCCGGGCGATCGAAATTCTGAATGCGGAGTGGGGCATCGGCATCGGTGCCAGACACATGACGGTGAGCACCAGCGGCCTGGCTCCGCAGATCAAAAAGCTGGCGGACATCCCTCTGCAGATCCGGCTGGCCATTTCCCTGCACGGGGCCAGCGATGAGGTGCGCGAGCGCATCATGCCGGTGAACCGGAAGCACAACATCGCCGAGCTTTTCGAGGCCCTGCAATACTGGCGCTCCAAGCGCCATCAGCGCATCACCCTGGAATACATCCTCATCGAGGGGGTGAACGACATGCTGGAGCAGGCACGCCTCCTGGCCAAGCGTGCCCGGGCCATTGATGCGCGGGTGAACCTCATTCCCTACAACACAGTGGACGGCCTTCCCTGGGTGCGGCCTTCCGAAGCGCAGTGCATCGCCTTCCGCGACACCCTGGCAGAGGGCGGAGTCACTGCCACGCTGCGCCTGGAGAAAGGGCACGACATCGCTGCCGCCTGCGGCCAGCTTCGGCTGAAGCAGGAGACCTCCGAGGGCATCATCGAATCGCCGATCCCTGAAAAGCGCATCACCATCGGGGCCGGAGCCGCCTGACCTCATTTGAGTTCAACCTGCGGTGGGAACTGCTGGGCTGGGCAGCGCTTCCGGAGTCATGGCCCCAGGTTCCTGAACCTTCTTCTGCCTGCCAAACGTGAAGGCCACAAGGCTGAGCGTGACCACTGAACTGAGCGGCATGAGGACCGCCGCAGCCAGCGGGCTCAGGTGGCCCATCAAGCCGGCGATCACCGTGGCGATGTTGTAAGTCACGGAGAAGGCAAAGACGCGCCGAGTGGCACGGCGGTGGGTGCGCGCCACACTGATCAGGCCGCTGACAAAGCGCAGGCTGTGGCCGAGGAAGAAGAAGTCCGCCTTCTGCTCCAGGAAGCTGCGGCCCGTGACGGGGCTGCCCGCACAGAGCGCCGCATCGAAGGCCAGGCTGTCGTTCGCCCCATCGCCGATGTAGAGCGTGTCATCGTGGTCGTGCTCGCGCACCCAGGCCGCCTTTTCCTCCGGTGTGAGGGCGGCTTGCCAGTGCTGGGAGTCCAGGCCGAGCTGTGCGGCGATGTGGGACACCTTCATCTCGCGGTCGCCGCTGAGGATGTGCACCGCCACGCCCTGCTGCTGGAGGCTGCGGACCTCGTCCACCGACTCTGCGCGCAGCTGGTCCTGGAAGCGGAAGCCCATGAGAACCTGCCCATCACGGCAGAGCACGGCATCGGCGCCTTCTCCGCGGCCTAACGACCAGTTGATTCCCGTGGCATCTTCGAATGCCAGCCCCTGGCCGATGACCTCCTGCACCTCCTGGCCTGGAAGCAGTTCGCCGGGGCCCACTGCATCAAAGAGGCTGCGGCTCACGGGGTGCAGGTTCCCCGTCACCAGGGTGCGCAGGGCGCGCCGGGCGGTGTCGTCCATCTGGCGAAGCGCCTCGGCGTTTTCCAGCACCGGGTTTTCCAGGGTCAGCGTGCCGGTTTTATCGAAAACGGCGCGCCGCACCCTCAGCAGCCGCTTCCAGAGCGCCAGGGTGCGGACGAAAACGCCCAGCTTCTCGGCACGTGAGGCTGCGAGTTCCTCAGCCAGCGGCACCGCCACGCCCAGCGCGCAGGGGCACGAGACCACGAAGATGGAAATCATCACCTGCAGGGCTTCGGCGAGGCTGGACCCGGAGCCCAGCCACCACACTGCACCGCCGATGCCGATCACCACGACGGTGGCCAGATACCAGCGCAGGAGCTTTTCGAGGCCGCGGTCGCGAAATTCGCCGGGGCGCCGGGCTTCCAGCAGTTTGCGCAGCGTGCTGTCCTGCCAGCTTTCCAGGGCCTCGGCCTCCAAGGGCCGCAGGCCGATGTTCAGAGCACCCGAAGGCAGCATCTGCCCCTCTTCGCGGCGCTGGGATTCGCTTTCACCGTTGATCCACTCCAGGCTCACCGAAGCATGAGGGCTGAGCAGGCGGCAGGCCACAGGGATGGACTGGCCCGGCTTGATGATGAAAGCCAGGCCCGGTTTCAGCGCAGAGAGCGGCCAAGGTTTCTCCTCCCCTGCCACGCTCACCGATTCCGGGATCGAGGTGTCGCGCATGAGCTTGCGGCGGTTGCGCTCCACGGCAGCCTGCTGCGCCCAGCGGCCCACGAGCATCAGGAAGATGAAGATGGCCACAAAGTCGAAGTACTTCAGCCCTTCCACTCCGGCCACCCAGCCGCCGATGGAGCCCGCATAGGCGGCGATGATGCCGAGCGCGATCGGTGTGTCGATGTGCAGGGTGCCTGCGTTCAGGCTGCGCCAGGCCTTCTCGATGAAATAGCTGCCGCCCACCAGCATGGCCAGCGTGGCGCTGACGGCGGCGATCATGTCAAACCAGCCGGCGAAGGCGAAATCCGGCGGCATGCCAAAGTAGGCGGGCAGGCTGAAGGCCATGGCATTCATCGCAAACGCTCCGCAAACGCCCATGCGCCGCTCCAGCCCGGAGGCCTGCTTTTTTTCGCCGCCTTCATGCGGCGGCCCCACGAGGTAGCCGAAGGCCTGCAGGTCGCGGGCGAAGGCCACGAGGTCAAACTGCGCCGGGTCATAGTTCAGCACCATCTCCCCATGCACCACATCCACATTCACCCGCAGGCCGCCAGGGTGGCGCGAGAAGACTTTCTCAATCAACCACACGCAGCCCACGCAGGAGATGCCTTGAAGGGCGAGCCTGAGCTCTCCGGGAGGCTGGGTCAGCTGGCCGAGCTGTGAGAGCCACTCGTAATCACGCTCCCGCAGGCTCTGCGGTGAGACCGGCGGCAGGGACAGGCCGCCTTTGAGGTCGTAAAAGTGATCCAGCCCCTGCTGGTGAAGCAGGTCGAACACATACACGCAGCCCGCACAGCAGAAGCCGTCGTCGCGATTGGCCGGAACGGGCGAGCCGCAGTGCTTGCAGGAGGTGGTGTTGGACATCTGGAAGGACCCTTCGGGAGGTGAGGATAAGCCGCTTTGCCGTGTTTGCGCGAATTGTGTCGGGATTTGCCAGGGGCTCCCCCACGAAAGTGAGGGGGGCCGCCAGGTGAGAAAAGGGCGGATCTGGCGTTTTTAGTGGCAGCCATGAAACGCCGTTCCTTCCTCGCCCAGACCGCCGCCCTCGGCGCCGCGCCTCTTTTTGCGAACAACACCGCCGTCCACACCCCCAAGGGCAAGGCGGAACACTGCATCTTCATCTGGCTGGGCGGTGGCATGGGCCAGATCGACACCTTTGATCCCAAGAAGCTCGGCAACAACACCGACAAGCAGAAGGCCGCGGGCTCGCTTTACAAGGCCATCGACACCTCGGTGCCGGGCGTGCAGGTGGTGGAGCACCTGGGCAAGACGGCCAAGGTCATGGAGCACGTGACCATCATGCGCACGGTCAACCACCACGTCATTGATGAGCACGCCTTCGCCACGAACCTGGTGCACACCGGGCGGATGATTTCCGGCAACACGATCTACCCCAGCATTGGCTCCATCATCGCCCACGAAAAAGGTGCCGCCAGCGCGGACGTGCCTCCTTACATTCTCATCGGCTACCCGAATGTGAGCCGCGGTCCCGGCTTCCTCGGAGCCAAGGCCGGCTACGTCTATCTGACGGACACCAACACCGGCCCGGCCGGCTTCACCCGCCCTGACTTTGTGGATGAAAAGCGCGCCCTGACCCGCGAGCAGCTCCTCCAGCCGCTGATGGCCCGTGCGCCGAAGCATTCCTCCCTGGCTGATTACAAAGAAGCCCAGGAGCAGGCCCTGCACCTTTCCGGCCCGCGCTTCATGCGCCACTTTGACCTCAAGGAGGAGCCTGCCGCCCTGCGCAATGAATACGGTGGCGAATTCGGTCAGCGCTGCCTGCTCTCCCGCCGCCTCGTGCAGGCTGGCGTGAGGTTCATCGAGGTGTCCCACAACCTCAATTTCATGAACGGCACCGGCTGGGACATCCACAACGAGGGCTACAAGAACCAGCACCTCCTGATTCAGGAGCTCGACACCGCCCTTTCCGCCCTGATCCGCGACCTCAAGGACAAGAAGCTCCTCGACAAGACCCTCATCGCGGTGGGCACGGAGTTTGGCCGTCCGGCGGAGTTTGATGGACGCGGCGGGCGCGGTCACCAGGGCACTGCCTTCTCGATGGTGCTGGCCGGCGGCGGACTGAACCATTGCGGTGCCTATGGCGTGACGGATGAACTGGCCAAGAAGCCGGTCGAAAACCCGGTGCCGCTGGTGGACTTCCACGCCACCATCCATGCGGCGATGGGCATTGACCCTGCGAAGGAGCTCATGGACGGCACCCGCCCGGTGCCGATCACCGATGGTGGCAGGCCGGTGGCAGCCCTGTTTGGCTGAGCCGCCGACGTTCAGCGCCAGACCACTTTTTCCTCCACCGGGCGGCGCACACTGCGCGGCCAGGTGAAGTTTTCCTTCGGCCAGCCGAGGTAGATGAGCCCGGTGCAGCGGTCTTCCGGGCGCAGCCCCAGCCAGACGCGGAAGCTTTCGGCATCGAGCACGGGGGGCGATGACCAGTAGCCGCCCAGTCCGGCGGCCGTGGCGCTGAGCTGCAGGTTTTGCAGGGCGCAGGCCAGGGCTTCCAGCTCTTCGATCTCCGGGATCTTCGTTCCGCCATTGCGTTCCATCACGCAGGCGATGACCACCGGCGCCAGCAGCGGGTTCTCACCCATCTTCTGCAGCTTGTCCTCACGGAACTCAGCCGCCAGAGTGCTCTCGCGGTAGGCCTGCTGGAGCCTGGCGGCGAGTTCCCGCCGTGTTTCCCCGGTGATGACATGGAACTTCCAAGGCTCGGTCATTCCATGATTGGGAGCCCAGGTGGCATCGGTGAGGACTTGAAGCAGCAGGTCGCGGTCCACCGGCCGCGCGGGGTCGAGGTCCGTCGGCTTGATGGAGCGGCGATGGCGCAGCAGGGCAGAGGTCTGGGCGTGAGTGGGCAGCATGGCGCAAGGTTGAAAATCAGCCGCTGGTGCGGGCGTCGGGATACAGCCGGACCAGCACGCAGCTCAGGCAGTCATGGATCAGGGAGTGGGCAGCCTTGGAAAGCACATCGGGCAGGGCGCTGGCCTCCACGCCGGACTTCCACAGGCGGGTGATGCCTTCCGCATGCTCCTCCAGCACCTGGCCGCAAAGGGTGTTCCAGTGCGTGGGTTCGGCGCTTTCCTGCCATTCACCCCGGCCCCGGCCAAAGTGGGCGATGGCGAGGTAGGTGAGCATGGCCAGGCGCACCTGCTCGCGGAAGTGCTCGCAGGACCAGTGCAGGCGCTGGTCGCCGCCGCGCACGAGATTGTAGCTTTTGATCAGGGCATAGGCGCCGATGCCTGCCGCCAGCCCGCCCACCAGGGCTCCGCCGCCGAAGGTCATGCCTCCCATCTTCAGGTCGGCGATCAGTCCGCCCATGGCCCC
>CALDGV010000499.1 GCA_937941745.1 uncultured Prosthecobacter sp.
CAGCCACAAGCATGAGAACGGCCTACGGGTGGACCTGCGCAGCGCCCTGCTGAAGGGCAGTGATTACGGCAAGGTGGTCGAGCCGGGCAATGCTGCCGCCTCGAAGCTCATCAAGGCCATTTCCCATGCCCCGGGAGTGGAGGCCATGCCCAAAAAGGGCGACAAACTGAAGCCTGCCCAGATCGCCGCCCTGGAAAAATGGGTGCAGATGGGTCTGCCCTGGCCTGCGGAGAAGGCTGTGGCTCATGAGCAGCCGGACTGGAAGAGTCACTGGGCATACCTGCCCATCGCCCGCCAGCCTGGAGCGAGCATTGATGGCCTCGTGGGTGGCAAATTGAAGGCTGCCGGGCTGGATTTCGCCCCTCAGGCCGATCCTGCCACGCTCTGCCGCCGCATCCACGTCACCCTGACTGGTCTGCAGCCCAGTTTTGAGGAGGTGCAGCAGTTCATCAAGGAGCCCAATGCCACCAAGCTCATCACCCGTCTTCTGGCCAGCCAGACCTACGGCCAGCGCTGGGCGCGCCATTGGCTGGATGTCGCCCGCTATGCGGATACCGACGGCTATCAGGTCGCCGGGCGGAACATCAACTACCCCTATGCCTACACCTACCGCGACTGGGTGGTGAAGTCGCTGAACGAGGATCTGCCCTATGACCAGTTCCTCATGCACCAGCTCGCCGCCGACCGGCTGCACCCCAACGAGCCCACGCATCCCTCGCTGGCCGCCCTTGGCTTCCTGAATGTCGGCGACAAGTTCATCAGTGACCGCCTGCTGCAGATCGATGACCGCATCGATGTCGTCACACGAGGCATGCTGGGGCTGACGGTTGGCTGCGCCCGCTGCCATAACCACAAATATGACCCCATTCCGAGCCAGGACTACTACGCTCTCTACTCCGTCTTCAACAGCACGGAGCAGCCCGAGCAGCGTGATCTGCCGGTGATCGGCAAGCCAGCCGACGCGGCTGCCTTCAAGGACTATGAGGCCAAGGTGGCAGAGATCGCCAAGAAGGAGCTCGATTTCAAAAAGGAGATTTATGACGAGATCCGCAAGCCGGAGAACCTCGCGAGCTACCTTGCCTTCGCTCAGGAGGTGGTGGGCATCCAGGACCGCAAGGAACTGCTCGGCCGCTCCGGCCAGCTCAAGCTGCGGGACAACGTCGCCGAACAGTGGGGCAAGTTCCTCAAGCAGCAGGCGCTGACCGCCAAGCCGCACCCGGTGATGCTGGCCTGGAAGGAGTTCGCCGGCATTCGCGGGGCGGAGTTTGCCGCCAAAGCACCGGCCCTCCTTGCCTCGCTGACCAAGCCTGAAAGCGGCCTGAATGCCGTCGCGCGCAATGAACTCAGCAAGCGGCCTGCGCCGAAGAACTTTGAAGACATCACCAGGATGTATGCCGACATCTTCCTGACCTGCCTGGATGGCAAAGAGCCGGACAACGCCGACTGGCGCGAGGTCCGCGGTCTGCTGAGCGCACCGCCCAGCCCGATGTCGGTTCCGGTGGAGCAGGCGAACCTCTTCTTCACCCGCAAGGATCTGGACAAGGTGACCAAGTTTGGCAACGAGCGCGTGAAGCTCGAATCCGAGCATCCCGGAGCCCCGCCGCGGGCGATGGTGACGCTGGACAAGGCCAAGCCCAGTGATGTGCGCGTCTTCATGCGTGGGAATCCAGCCCGCCAGGGCGATCCGGCACCGCGTGCCTGGCTGACCATGTTTGGTGGCGAGAAGTTCACGGACGGCTCCGGCCGCCTCGAGCTGGCGAAGAAGATCGCCAGCAAGGACAACCCGCTCACTGCGCGAGTCATCGCCAACCGCGTGTGGTTCCTGCATTTTGGCAAGCCGCTCGTCAGCCAGACCAGCGATTTCGGGGTGCAGACGCCGAAGCCGGTGCAGTCGGACCTTCTCGACTATCTTGCCGCCTACCTCATGGACAATGGCTGGAGCCTGAAAAAACTTCATCAGCTGATCCTGAGCAGCCGCACTTGGCAGCAGAGCAGCGAAGTTTCCGCCGACAAGAACCTCAAGGATGCCGACAACGAGCTGCTCAGCCGCTTCAACCGTCAGCGCCTCGATTTCGAAGCCATGCGGGATGCCCTTCTGCAGGCCAGTGCCGACCTTGACCTGGGCATCAGCGGCGGTCGTGCCCTCCCGCACGCCGATCCCATGGCTGATGCGCGCCGCAGCGTGTTCCTGCTCGTGAACCGCTACGATCAGCCGACGGTTCCTGCGATGTTTGACTTTGCGAATCCTGACGGCCACAGCCCGATGCGCTACGTCACCACCGTGCCTCAGCAGGCGCTGTTCTTGATGAACAGCCCGTTCATGGTGAAGCGCGCCTCCAAGGCGGCAGAGAAAACTCCAGTTCAGGGCAGCAGCATCGACTCCCAGGCCATCGCCAGCCTTTATCATCGTGTGCTGAGGCGTGATCCGCGGCCTGAAGAGGTCGAACTGGCTCAGCGCTTCGTTCAGGACAGTGAGCAGCTTCGCCGCCGCAGCACTGCCTTTGTCTGGCATTATGGCTATGCCAAAGTGGAGAAGGATGCTGCTGGCAAACATCAGCTCGGTGCCTTCAAGGCATTCACACACTTTGGCAGCACGGCACAGACCAAGAACCGCTGGTATCCAACGGACACTTTCCCGGACAAGGAGTTTGGCCATCTCTTCCTGGCCGGAAATGGCGGGCATCCAGGCCGTGATTTTGCCTCCGTGCTGCAGTGGACCTCGCCTTTTGAGAAGGAGCGGCTTCGCCTGAGTGGAGTGCTCAAACGCACCAGCCCCAAAGGCAACGGCATCCGGGGCATGATCGTGTCCAGCCGCCAGGGGGTGCTCGTGAACCACCTGCTCAAGCCGGTGGACAGCCTGGATCTCACGGCTGAGATCGAAGTGACGCAGGGGGAAACGCTCTCCTTTGTGGTTGATTCGGAGGCCAGCACCGACAGCGATGGTTACAGCTGGACACCGAAGATCGAGCGCATGAATGCGGATGGAACCCGGGCCACGATCACCAAGGCCGACACCGACTTCTGCGGTCCAGATGGCTGGCCGATCAACCGCAGCAAGCCTCAATCACCACTCTCCCAGCTCGCTCAGGTGCTCATGATGTCGAATGAGTTTCAGTTCATGGACTAACGGCAGACTTTGACTCGGTAAAGGAGCTGCAGCCTGGAGATTGATCGCAGGCCGGAACAGGCTAACGGGAGGCCATGACCCTCTCTCTTCCCAAGTGGTTTGATCTTCACACACATTTCCGCCAAGGGCCGGCCATGGCCGCCTACATGCAGGCACATCTCGACATGGGCTGCGCTGGTGCGCTGGCCATGCCGAACACCCAGCCGCCTGTCTCTCGTGTGCGGGGAGCCGCTCAGGAAGACAGTCGCTCCATCGAAAGCTACACGGCGGAACTTCAT
>CALDGV010000500.1 GCA_937941745.1 uncultured Prosthecobacter sp.
CCGCCTTGCCATCGAGCGCCAGGCCCCAGGGGCCTTTGCCGTAGTCGTTGATCACCAGCGCAGGCTTCCATTCTTCTTTGCCGGTGGTGGTGGCCTCCCACTTGTCATTGGTTTCCACGAGCACCTTCTCATTGCCGTTCGGCATCTTGATCTTCAGCCGGGCCACCAGGGCCGCCACGCCGCCCTTGTTCGTGGCATTGACGATGAGTTCATTGACCTCACCACGCTTGATGTCCTTGCTGATGTCCGCCTTGCTGGCTTCCTGCCAGTCAGGATTGGTGAGCACCTTCTTGCCGTTGAGGATGGCGACCGCGCCGTTGTCGCAGGTCAGTTCCAGGGTGGCGAAGTGGGCGTTGCCGGGGATCTCGAACTTGTGACGGAAGGTGACGGCCTTGTCCTTGTTGCCGTCTTTGGAAAGCCAGATCCACTGCGGGGCGGCTTGCAGGCTGGTGGCGAGGAGGGCGGCGAGGAGGAAGGACAGGCGCATGGCGGGAGAAAACGGGCCTCTTAATACGGATCAGCCGCCGCTTCTTAGCAGGAATGTACCCTTGCCAAGGCACGCAAGATTGAGGTTCGCGCCATGCGTTATGCTGTCCGCATGTTTCGTGGCTCCCTTGTCCTCCTTCCCCTGCTCTGCCTCCAGCTTCACGCGGTCGATTTCTCCCACGAGATCGTGCCTTTGCTGAAGAAACACTGCGCCGAATGCCATGCGGGGGACAAGAAGAAGGGCGGCTTCTCCTTCAACACCAAGGCCGACCTGCTGGCGGGCAGCGAAAACGGCCCGGTGATCGCTGCCAAGGATGCCCTGAAGAGCCGCTTCCTGGAGGTGGTGCTTTCCTCCGACCCGGACGAGCAGATGCCTCCGAAAGGCGACCGGCTCAACGAGGCCGAGACCGCGCTCCTGAAGGCGTGGGTCAGCTCAGGGCTTCCCTGGGAAGAGGGCTTTGCCTTCAAAAAGCCCGCCTACGAGCCGCCGCTGAAGCCCCGCACGCCCGCCCTGCCTGCGGCCAGCTCGCCGGACCGGACCCACCCGATCGACCGGATCCTGGACGCCTATCTCGCCAAGCATCAGAAAGCCATCCCCGCCTCCGTGGAGGATGCCACCTTCGCCCGCCGGGCTGCGCTGGACCTCACGGGCCTGCTGCCTGAGGTGGACAAGCTGCAGGCCTTTCTCGCCGACCCTTCGGCAGACAAGCGCACCCGCTTCATCGAACAGCTGCTCGCCGATGACATCGCCTACACCGAGCACTGGCTGACCTTTTGGAACGACCTGCTGCGCAATGACTATGGCGGCACGGGCTTCATCACGGGCGGCCGCAAACAGGTGAGCAAGTGGCTTTACGAATCCCTGGTCACCAACAAGCCCGCCGATCAGCTGACCCGCGAACTGATCGCCCCGGCGGGGGATGAAAGCCGTGGTTTTATCGACGGCATCAAGTGGCGTGGCGACGTGAGCGCGGGCCAGACGGTGGAGATCCAGTTCGCCCAAAGCGTGGGGCAGAGCTTTCTCGGCATCAACATGAAGTGCGCCTCCTGCCACGACAGCTTCGTGGACCGCTGGAAGCTGGATGAGGCTTATGGTCTGGCCGCCATCTATTCCACACGCCCGCTCGACATCGCCCGCTGCGACAAGCCCACGGGCCGCATTGCCACAGCCTCCTGGCTGTTCCCGGAGCTGGGCCAGGTGGACCCCAAGGCGGCGCAGCCCGAGCGGCTGAAGCAGCTGGCGGCCCTGCTGACCCATCCGGAGAACGGACGCTTCACCCGCACGCTGGTGAACCGGCTCTGGCACCGCCTGATGGGGCGCGGGATCGTGCATCCGCTGGATGCCATGCAGACCGAACCCTGGAGTGCCGACCTGCTGGATCACCTGGCCAGCTACTTCAGCAGCCATGGCTACGACCTGAAGAAGGTGCTGGCCCACATCGCCAGCAGCCAGGCTTACCAGAGCCGTGCTGAAGTGGTGGAAAAAGGCGCTGATGACCACGGCTACACCTACAGCGGCCCGAGAAGCAAGAGGCTGACGGCGGAGCAGTTTGTCGATGCCGTCTGGCACCTGACCGGCACGGCCCCCGCCAAGATGGATGCGCCGGTGATGCGTGGAAAGCCGGACCCGAAGTCTGCCCGGAACGTGAAGATCAGCGCGCAATGGATCTGGGGAGACACCGCCAAGTCTGGAGCCCCTCCAGCAGGCGATACCGTGACCTTGAGAAAGACCTTCAAGCTTGATGCCGCCCCGGAAAGCGCGAGCGGCGTCGTCACCGCCGACAACAGCTTCAGTCTTTACGTCAACGGCAGGCTCGTCAGCCGTGGTGAGAACTGGAGCCAGCTCGAAGCCGTGCCCCTGCATGCCGCGCTGAAGGAAGGCGCGAACGCCATTGTGATCATCGCCAAGAACGCCGGCAACGGACCCAATGCCGCAGGCGCCTTCTTCGAGTCGCGCATCCGCCTGCAAGGCCAGGCCGAACAAACCTTGCTGACCGATGGCAGCTGGGAATTCCACACGACATCACCTGCAGGCAAGGAAGGCAGGCTTGGCGCATTGCCCGCGAAGGGATGGAAGCCGGTGACCGTGGTCAAGACCGTGCCAGCCTGGTCGAAGGTGATTGATCGCGATGCACCAGCCCTGCTTGCGCAGGCTTCCCTGGGCACTCAGCGCCCGGTCCGCGCCAGCCTGATGAAGGGCGATTTCCTGATGCGCACGCTGGGACGGCCGAACCGCGACCAGATTGTGTCGGAACGCCCCAACGACCTCACCACGCTGGAAGCCATCGACCTTTCCAATGGAGCCATTCTCACCGACACGCTGGCTCGTGGAGCCCGGAATCTTCTGGCGAAGAAGCAATGGCCGGACCTGCCGGCCTTCACCCGCTGGCTCTACCTCAGCACCCTGTGCCGCGAGCCGACAGCCGCCGAACTGGCCGAGATCACGCAGGCGCTTGGGACCACTCTGGATGAGCAGAGCATCGCCGACGCCCTTTGGTCCGTGGTCATGCTGCCGGAATTTCAGCGGGTGCGGTAGCCCTGCGGCCCGCATCAGCGCGGAACCACGGCCACGTAGTTTCTCACCGTGCTCCAGCCCGGCTCAGCCACCTCGCTGCCATCCTCCTGGCGGACATAAAAGGCCGTCGAGCGCCCGCCATCGAAGTTCAGGGCCCGTTCGATCCGAAAGCCGCAAAGCAGGCCCGGAGTGGCCAGAATCTCCGCCAACCCTTGCAAGGTCACGTTCCGAGCCACGCCCACAAGCCATCCCGTGCTGCCATCGGTGGCGATGAAGGTGCGGGCGGCGGAACGACGGCCATTCAACCCCTCCACCACACGGCCCGCATCCACCAAACGCGGACCGCTTTGCAGCAGATGCTCCACCTCCAAGGTCTGGCCGGGCTCGTGATTCCAAATCAAGGCGGGCAAACCCTGCCTCACACGCAGCATGCCCGAAACCAGGGAGGTGCGAACCCACTGCCCGCTGGACCTTCCATCGGCGATCATCAGCCCCAGGGGAGTGAAGTCGGGATGGAAATAGCCGCCATTCACTCCCGCGATGGCATTCACGGATCTCATGGCTTCGAGCAGAGCTCCCGAGCCTGCCCCAGCATCCGGCTGATCGACCACCCGCAACGTGCAATGCCGGCTGTCGAAGCGCACCTGACAAACCTCCACCTCCCCCTCCCTGCCTGAAACCGTGCAGCGGCTCCAGGATGCCAGGTGTGAAAGATTCTGCACCTGCTGACGCTGCATTCGCCAGCCAGTGTCCCAAGAGGTCTGCGGCTGAAACGGCGGCGCGAGATCCGCGGAAGGTTCCGACGGCGGAGGCAAGGCCGGACGAATCGCCGGAGGCTGGGCGCAGGACACGAGCCCGAGGACCAGGATGAATCCGAGGAAGCGTTGCATCTCAGGTCAAATTCGCGGCCATCCAGGCTTTCAAAAGCCCCAGGGCCCTGGCGCGATGACTGAGCTGGTTTTTCACCTCCGCAGGCAGGACTCCAAAGGTGTCGGCAAAGCCGTCTGGCTGAAACAGCGGATCATAACCAAAACCGCCTGCGCCCTGCTCCTCCAGCCGCAACGTGCCTTCGACCGTGCCGTGGGTGACATGCAAGGTCCGTCCGTCTCGGGCAACGGCCAGACAGCAGCGAAAACGGCCCGTGAACCCTTCTGGAGCCAGCCTGCCCAGCTCCTCCTTGAGCTTGCGGCGATTGTCCGCATCGGTGGCTTCCACACCTGCATAGCGAGCGGAATACACGCCGGGCTCGCCACCAAGCGCATCGACCTCCAAGCCCGAGTCATCAGCGATCACAAAGCATCCTGGAAGCGCTGCGCTGGCCGCTTCCGCCTTCAGGATCGCATTCGCTTCAAAAGTGGTGCCCGTCTCCTCCGGAAGCTGCACCTCGGGAAAATCACGCAGCCCCTGCACCTGCCAGGGCTCCCCCAGCATGGCGGCGACTTCCTGGACTTTATGAGCGTTCGAGGTGGCAAAAATCAGCGTGGGCATGAGAGAGCCAGAGTAGGAGTAGAACTTCCCGACGCTCAAATCCAAAACTCAGATTCCTGCCCTGCCCCAGCGGCTCGTATTCTCTCCTCCATGCCCGCCGCCCTGCTCACCGTCACTCATCGCCATGGGATCTACCTCCCCGAGGCCGACCTGTGGCTGGACCCCCACTTCGGGGTGGAAAGGGCCTTTATTTCCCATGCCCACGCCGATCATGTGGCGCGGCACCAGACCACTTTCTGCTCGGAGCTCACGCAGCATTTGATGAGCGAACGCTACGGGCTCAGGAAGGAAGGTGTCTTCCACGCGCTGCCGATGCGTGAAATGCATGAATGGGAGGGCTGGCAGATGCGGCTGCTGCCTGCCGGGCACATTCTGGGCTCGGCCATGCTCCACCTCACACGCCCCAGCGATGGTGCGACCCTTTTGTACACCGGGGATTACAAGCTCAGACAGGGGCTGAGCTCTGAAAAATGCGAACTGCTGCCCGCTGACACGCTCATCATGGAGACCACGTTTGGCCTGCCGCAGTTCCGCTTCCCCCCACAGGCCGAGGTGGTGGCCCAGATGCTCAAGTTTGTGCGCGAAACCCTCGAAGATGGAGGCATTCCTGTGCTGCTGGGCTATTCCCTCGGCAAGGCGCAGGAGATCCTCCGCGCGCTGGCAGGAGCTGGACATCCGGTGATGCTGCACAAGTCCGTCTGGGAGATGACGGAGGCCGTGAAAGCCATCCTTGGCACGCTGCCGGAATACCAGCTCTTCGATCCTCAAAAAGTACGCGGACACGTGCTGCTCTTCCCACCCAGCCACGGCAAATCCCTGGCCCTCAAAAAGCTGAAAAACTGCCGCACCGCCATGCTGACCGGCTGGGCGCTGCAGCCCGGTGCACGCTATCGCTATCAGGTGGATGAGGTCTTCCCGCTCAGCGATCATGCGGACTACCCGGAGCTCATCGAAACCGTTGAAACCGTGAAGCCACGCCGGGTTCATCTGGTGCACGGCTACACCCAGGAGTTCGCGGCCGACCTGCGCGCCCGGGGTTATGAAGCCTGGACGCTCGAGAAAGCGGACCAGCTTGAACTGGCGATTGGATCCACTTCTTCGAACTTGGGCATGACCAGGACGGAGGTGGATCTTCAAGGCAGTGTCCAAGGCGGCTTTTCCCGCTGGGCTTCGGCTTGTGCCCGCACCGCGGAGGAATCCTCGCGTCTGCGGAAGGTGGACTGCCTTGCAAACTATCTACGCAGTCTCGATGAAGCCGACCTCGCCCTGGCGGCACGCTACTGCTCGGGCCTGACGAGCGATCCCGCAGCCGGGGAGGCTCCCCTGAACACAGGGTGGGCCTTGATCAGGCGTGCTCTTCAGGAGGTCAGTGGCGTCAACGACGTCGAATACCGGGCCATCTCGCGCAGTCAGGCCGATGCCGGGCGCACGGCGTTTCTGGTGCTGCAGCGGGCGGAACGGATGCCTGACGAACTGCCTCTGACTGGAGTAGCGCAGCTCTTTGACCAGCTCCGGGCGGCAGGTGGCCAGATGGCCCGGATTCAGCTCCTCAAAGAAAAGCTCTCCAAGCTCTCCGCCCACGATGGCTCCTGGCTCGTGCGCCTGCTCACGGGCGAACTGCGCATGGGCTCCAAAGAAGGTCTGATCGAGGAGGCCGTGGCCGCTGCTTTTGGTCAGGAAGCCGATGCCGTGCGCGAAGCGGCGATGCTATGCGGCGACATTGGCCGCGCGGCAGTTCTGGCCAAGTCAGGACGGCTTCACGAGGCGCGTCCCAAGCCATTGGTACCGCTGAAAGTGATGCTGGCCTCCCCCGAGGAGACGGCTGCGGACATCTGGACGCGCATGCAGCCGGGGAGCGGGACAGCATCCCTCTGGGTTGAAGACAAGTATGATGGCATCCGTGCCCAGGTGCATCGGCTGGGAAACCGCACGGAGATCTTCACGAGAGATCTGAAACCCATCGGCCCCCAGTTTCCAGAGGTGCTCCGGGCGGCCGCAGAGCTTCCGGCTGAAGTGATCCTTGATGGTGAGATCATCGCCCATGCCGAAGGCAAAAAGCTGACCTTTTTCGACCTGCAGAAGCGTCTGGGCCGCCGGGATCAGGCGGACCTTTTCCTGCCTAGTGACGTGAGCGTGAAGTATGTCGTGTTTGACCTTATCTGGCTGAACGGCACCTCTCTTTTGGACAGGCCGTTGGCGGAGCGCAGGCAGGCTCTGGAAACACTGAAGGTGCCAGAAGGCATCCGGCTGATCACCGTGGAGACAGCGACTTCCGCCGAGGAGATCGAGGCCTTGTTCATGGCGGCGCGACGGCGGGGCAATGAAGGTCTGATCATCAAGGATTCAGGCAGCCCCTACACCCCAGGGCGACGTGGCAGATCATGGCTCAAGCTGAAGAAGGCCTACGCCACGCTGGATGTCGTGGTGGTGAAGGCGGAGCAGG
>CALDGV010000501.1 GCA_937941745.1 uncultured Prosthecobacter sp.
AGCTACTTCCTCATCGTCTGGGACTTCATCAACTGGGCCAAGGAACATGGCATTCCCGTCGGGCCGGGCCGTGGTTCCGCCGCAGGCTCGCTGGTCGCCTTCGTGCTGGGCATCACCGACATTGATCCGCTGCGTTTTGAGCTCGTGTTTGAGCGCTTCCTGAACCCCGAGCGTGTCAGCCCTCCCGATATTGACATCGACTTCTGCCAGACTCGCCGTCCGGAAGTGATCGACTACGTGAGACGCAAGTATGGGGAGCTGAGCGTGAGCCACATCATCACCTTCGGCACCATGGGCGCCAAGAGCGTGATCCGTGATGTCGGCCGCGTGCTCGGCTGGAGCTACGGTGACTCCGACCGCGTGGCCAAGATGATCCCGGATGAGCTCAACATCGAGCTCAAGGATGCGCAGGAAAAGAACCCCGAGCTGAAGAAACTGATTGAGGAGGACAGCAGCACTCAGGAGCTCTGGAAGCACGCCACCTTCCTTGAAGGCACCACCCGCGGCACCGGCATTCACGCTGCGGGCATTGTCATTGGTGACAAACCCCTCTCCACCTTCATCGCCCTCACTCGCGGCAACGAAGAGGAAATCGTGACGCAGTTTGCGATGAAGCCTCTGACCGAGCTGGGCATGCTGAAGATGGACTTCCTCGGCCTCAAGACGCTTACGGTCATCGAGGAGGCGGAGAAATGGATTCACAAACGGGTTCCTGACTTCCGGGCGGCGCATGCGCCCCTGGATGACCCGAAGACCTTTGAACTGATTCAACGGGGCGAAACAGTCGCCGTGTTCCAGATGGAATCTGGTGGCATGGTCAACACCTGCAAGCAGCTGGGGCCTGACAAGATTGAAGAGATCATCGCTATTCTGGCCCTGTATCGACCGGGGCCGATGCAGTTCATTCCTGACTACATCAACCGTAAAAAAGGTCTGGAGAAGGTCGAATACCCTCACCCTCTGCTGGAGAGGATTGCCAAGGAGACCTACGGGATTCTGGTCTATCAGGAACAGGTTCAGCAGGCTGCCAACCTTCTGGCTGGCTTCACCCTGGGCCAGGCCGACTTGCTCCGCCGAGCGATGGGTAAAAAGGACGCCGCTGAGATGGCCAGGCAGCGTCTGGTGTTCGTCGAAGGATGTGAAAAGACCAATGGCATTGGTGCCAAGCAGGCGAACGAAATCTTCGACTTGCTCGAAAAGTTTGCCCAATACGGCTTCAACAAGTCCCACTCCGCCGCCTACGGAATCGTCACCTACCGCACGGCTTACCTGAAGGCCAACTACCCGGTCGAATTCATGACCGGCGTGCTCAGCCTGGAGGTGAGCAACACCGAAAAGATCGCCAACTTTGTGAGCGAGTGCCAGCGCATGGGGATCCAGATCCTTCCGCCGGACGTGAACAAGAGCCTGCTGGTCTTTGCGCCGGAGCGGACCAAGGACGCTGAAACTCCGGAAGGAGTCCCGAATGCCATCCGCTTCGGCCTCGCCGCCATCAAAAATGTCGGTGAAGCGGCGATGGCTGGCGCGATCGAGGAGCGTGAGAAGAACGGCCCCTTTAAAAGCCTCGAAGACTTTTGTTCCCGTCTCGACACCAAGTCGGTGAACAAGAAGACCATGGAGTCTTTGGTCAAAGCCGGTGCTTTCGATTTCACGAAAGAGGAGCGGGCGAACATGTTTGCGCGGCTGGATCAGGTGCTGGCCAGCGCCGCTTCGATGCAAAAGGACCGCAAGGCAGGCCAGGGCGGTCTTTTTGATGACTTTGATCTGGGCAAATCGAAGCAAGGCCCGGCGAAGCAGACGCAGGCATCCAACGTCACGCCGTGGACCCACGATGAAATCCTCGCCAACGAGAAGGAACTGCTCGGGTTCTATGTCAGCGGGCATCCGCTCGACAACTTCCGCGGCCATTTTGATTCCTCGAAGATCATCAAGATCATCGAGATCAATGAAGTCGATACCAAGGAGAAGCCGCAGACCATCTGGATCGCCGGCATCATCAATACCTGTGCGGTGAAGTATTCCAAAAAGGACAACCGTCCGTTTGCCACGTTCACCTTTGAAGACTTCACCGGCCAGATCGAGATGATGGCGTGGAGCGAGGAGTTCGAGAAATTCAAAGAGCTGCTTCAGCCTGGGAAAGTGCTGGGATTGCGCTGCCGGTGCATGAAGGATCAGCGCACTGAGGGCAACCGTGTCACGCTGAGTGAGGCCAAAGAACTGCAGCCAAAAAAAGCCAGGAACCCAAATGCAGCCACGGCGGTCAGCGAGAGACCGCCGCCACCTCCTCCCGCACCACCCAAACCGCTGCTCCTGCGTCTCGACTCACGACGTCACAGCCAGATTGATCTCGAGCGCATCCAGGAGGTGCTTTTGCAGCATCCAGGCGAGCTGCCCGTGATCTTCGAATTTTCCTACAACGGCGGCAGCAAGGTGCGCATGGAGGCCGCTGAGGAGTTCCGTGTGACACAGACCAAGGATCTGATCCAGCGCCTGATGATCTGGATGTGAGCCTGCTGCTGCAGCGCGGCCAGGCCAACGGAAGAGTGGCCCGTTGTATGCTTGAAGAGGTTGTGTCTTGAGAATCCCTCCATTCGAGGCAAGGCATCCCACCAACCTCCAATCATGCGTAAAACCAAGATCCTTTGCACACTCGGCCCGGCCACAGAGAGCGCCGAAGTCATTTCAAGCCTCATCGCCCGAGGCGCAGACATTTTCCGCCTGAACATGAGCCATGCCTCCCATGAATGGGTGCGTCTGGTCTATGCAAGGGTGCGCGAGGCTGCCGGAAGCGCCGGCCGCGAGATCGCCGTGCTCATGGACCTCACCGGTCCCAGCATCCGCACTGGTGATGTGGAATCGACTTGGAAGCTGAAAGTCGGAGATGAGGTGGAGTTCCGGTGCACGCCTGATTTCCAGCCGACGACGGCCTACTCCTGCACGGTCAACTACCCGGAACTGGGCAAAGACCTGAAGCCGGGAGACATCATTTTCATCGATGGCGGCATGATCCAGGTCAAGGCGCACACGGTGACTCAAAAGCATGTCGTGGCCACGGTGCTGACGCAGGGGGAGATGAAGAGCCGCCGCCACATCAACCTTCCTGGCGTGGATGTTCGCCTGCCTCCACTGACCAAAAAAGACTACGCGGATCTCGATCTTGGCGTTGAACTGGGGGTGGATTACTTTGCCCTGAGCTTTGCTCGTGAACCGGGGCACATTCAGCACCTGAACCTCCTCCTCGAGCAGAAGGGCAGCAAAGCGCGGGTCATCGCGAAAATAGAGAACCAGCAGGCTCTCAAGAACATCGACACGCTTGTTGAAGCGAGCGGTGGAATCATGATCGCCCGCGGCGACCTCGGCAGCGAATGCCCGATTGAAGATCTTCCCCTCATCCAGCGCCAGATTGTGGAACGCTGCTCCTTCCACGGAAGGAAGGTCATTGTGGCCACTCAGATGCTCGAAAGCATGATTGAGAATCCAGTGCCGACCCGCGCTGAGGTGACCGACATTTTCAACGCCGTCATCGAGCAGGTGGACTGTGTGATGCTGAGCGGTGAAACCAGTGTCGGCCGCTATCCCGAGCGTTGCGTGGAGGTCCTGGACAGCGTGATCCGGCGCATCGAGCAGAAATATCCCTCGGGCCGGTTCGCCAGCGATGCACCGCTGAAGACGAACAAGCACAAAACGGTGAAGGCGGCCATCCTGCTCGCCAACAGCATCCCAGGCTCCAAGCTCCTGGTCTTCACCCTGCGCGGAGTCATGGCGCACCTGCTGGCGCATCAGCGGCCGGAGTTTGCGCCGATCTTCGCCTTCACTCCGAAGCTGCATGTCAGCCGGGCATTGGTGACTGCCAGAGGTGTGCAGCCCTTTGTGATGGAGTTTTCCGAAGGTCAGCCTGACAAATCCATCCGGGATGCCATCGCTCTGCTGCATCAGCGGGGTCTGGTGAAGACCGGTGACCCGCTTGTGATCCTCAGCGATGCGCTTTATGACGGCATGAATGTGGATGCCATCCTGCTGCAGGAGGCCTGATCTTCTATCATCCGCGACTCCTTCGCCTGAAGGCGGGAAGTCTTGGGTTCTTCGTCAGGTTCTCTGAGCTCTGAGGCCGTTGTGTGAATTCAGTCCACCTTCAGACGCAGGGTGGGAGGTGAATTGCGGGTGTTTTCCTTGCTGGCAAAGGCGTGGGCAAGGCCATTGCGGGCCGTTTCATCCGTTTCACGGCAGATGATCAGCGTAAGGGTGCTGTTCGTGTCCTGGCGCAAAGCCGTGAGAAGCTCAGGGCTTTTGATGGTGAAGGCACCGCGGGTGGTGCCCTGAGGCACAATAAACTGTCCGACCCGCAGGGCTTGTGAAGAAACCGCCGCGTTGCGATGCTGCGGCAGCGCATCATGCGCCGGAGCGGAGGTCCAGTTTAGCTCCGCCTCATTCCAGTGGTCCTGGGATTCATCCGTGACCGCATAAACACTGAAGGTGGCGTCCGGCACCAGCGAGGCAAAGCCGAGCTCGCTCGGCTCTACGTGAATCACAAACTCGGCATCGGTGATGGCTTTGCCCCGAAAGCGGGAAAGGTCAAAAGCCAGGTAGGCTTTACGGTCGAGCTTGTTGTCGTGCGTGGAGTACTTCACCCGCAGGAACGATTCATGCCCCGTGACCTTGATGGAGGCATTCGATTGAATCCACGAATCCCGGCCTTCACCAAACGCAGTCGTCACCGCCTGCCATCCATCTCCGAGGTCGCGAATGCTGTCGGGAAGCCAGCGGCCAGATTCGGGCAGGTCGTCGCGGCTGGCATCTGGGTTCACCGCTGTGGCGAGAAAGTTTCCATAGTCCACACGCTGCCCGGCCCGGAGTTCCTTGGAGCTTTCTTCACCCTTCCGATGAACTTCCACAAGGCCTTCGATGACATGCACGAGGCACTTGCCGTCTTCGCTGGCGCTCACGCCAAAGCGTGTGCCCCAGTCCACCACCTTGGTGTCCGGAGTGTGGATGGTGAAGCCCTTGGCCTGTGGAGGCACATCCGCCACCACGGTGCCGCGTCGGACATGGCACTCCATCTTCGAGATCACTTCCAGGCTCACCGGTGCCTCCAGCGTGACTTCTGCACCACTCTCGAACTTCAGCGTGGCCATGCCTTCAAGCAGTTCCAGCATGCCCGGTGGCAGTGAGGAGCCTTCGAGCGTGGGCAGGGCGCTGTTGCCCCATTTGCAGGAGCGTGCCTTTGCGAGCGTGGCCACAGGTGACGGAGAGTCATCCAGCAACCACACAGAACCCGCCGCAACAATGGCTGCCGCTGCGGCTGTGACGGCATGCCAGACCCAGCGTTGGAAGTTGGAGTTGGAAGGAGCAGCTTTCAGCACGCCTTCAGAGCTCGCTTCGAAGAAGAAGGATTCATCTGCATGGCGGAACTCCGCATCCATCAAGGCCGCTTTGGCGATCAGGGTGCGAGCTTCGTCATCTTCCTGAACAAGGCGGTTCAGGCGTGCCTGCTCATCCCCGCTGATCTCACCGGTGCGTGCACGCTCCCACAGTTCGAGGAGCTGAAATTGTTCATGGGCATTCATGGCATCAGGCAAAATGGGTTCATCCGTGGGCGGTCTGCTTTTCGACACATTCGAGCAGGGTCATGCGCACCCGGCTGAGGGCGCGATACACAGCTCCGACAGTGCGCTTCACGCGTTCTGCCACCTGCTCAATTTCCAGGTCCTCGTAGTAACGAAGCTGCACGAGCTGGCGGTGTTCCTTGGGAAGGCGGGCAACGCATGTCCTCAGGGCGTCCTGCCGTGCGGACACGTCGCCGGCGAGCTGGCTCACCGCCGCCCCCAGTGCCTCGAGGCTTACTTCATCCAGCGGCAGGTGTTCGCGCTTTTTCTGCCGTCGATGGGTCAGGATCTGATGGAAGGCGATCTTGCGTGCCCAGGCCAGGAAATGAGTGCCGGGCTCGAAATCATCAAAGTGCTTCCAGAGCAGCATTTTGGTTTGCTGCAGGATGTCCTCAGCTGCTGCATCACGAGGCACAAGGCTGTGGACATACAGGGAGAGCGCCCGGTCATGGGCGGTCAGCAGTTCCAAAAAGGCGGTCGTGCGGTCGGCGTCGGGCATGGGGCAAAAGCGTCAGGAAGGAGAGGCGCGTCAACCCTGGGTTTTGGACAGCCATTTTTACGGCAGGCCGTCTTACGAAGGATCTGCACACAAAAAAACTGGCCGGTGCCGTTGGGAGGATGAACCGCGCTTTACTGCGCCAACAACCACCCCATCATGAAAATCAACCGCTCAAGCCTTCTGCTGCTTCTCGGCGCTGCTGCCACCTTTCAGAGTGGTGCGCTTGCCCAGGAAAATCCTCCTCCACCCTCCCGGCCCCCAGGTGCTGAGGCTCGCCCTGAAACGCCTCCGTCCCCTCGCGGTGCGCCGGAGCCTCGCCGCGGCGATGCGCCTCCCGAAGGCCGTGCACGGCCGGAGGCCGACAAGGAGCGTCCTCCTCGCCCGGAGCAACGCCCCGATGCCCGCGAAGGCAGGCCTGAAGGTGACCGCCCTCGTGGCGATATGAATTCTCGCGCTCATCCTGAGCGTGGTGCGCCTCGTGGTCCCCGGCCTGAGGCCGATGAGGGCGCCCGCCGCCCGGCTCCAGAACCTCGCGGTGGAGATGCACGGCGTCCCGAAGGCCCTCGCGGAGGGGATCGTGAGCATGCACGGCCTTCGCCCGAGCGTGGTGAGGCTCATCCCCGTGGTGTGCAGCATGATCGGATGCGCGGTCCTCATCCCGAAGGGCATCGCGAGCAGCATGCCCGTCATCACGACGGCCGCCATGGACCTCATCATCCGCCCATGATGCAACGTGATGGACGTGGTCATGGCCCTCGCGGGCCGCAGCTGGGTCATCGCGCGCCTCATCAGCGTGGCCCTCACGGTCCTGGACCCATGCTCGGCCGCGGACCAGAGCGTCGTTTCCATCCAGATGGACCTCCTGGCCCGCAGCGCCGCCCGGAGTTTCGTCCCGAAGGGCATCGTCCTGGCCCTCCCGACATGCACCGCGGGCCTCATCCGAGGCATCAAAAGCGTCCGGCATTTCGTGGGGAAGGCCGTCAGGGACCACCTCCGATGCAGGCCGATCATGGCCCCCGCAGGCCGGATCATCGCCCGGACATGAAGCGGGGACCTGAGCACCCGCGCCCAGAAGGACGTGCCCCAGGGCGGCCTGAGGGAGCCTGATAGATACCAGTCCTTTTACACCGTGATCGTCAGGAGGCTCCGGCTTCCTGGCGATCTCGTTTTTAAGCCACGCTCACGCTGGTCACAATGACGTGCTGTCCACCGGATGCGATGCGCACCGCAGACTCTCCCGCGTTGGCGGCTTCGACGCAGAGAAAGCCGTGGTAGGCCTCGTCGGGCAGGTCGGCCAGACGCCGTGATTTTTCAATCCAGGGGTTCCATACAACAGTGGTGCCGCTTCCAAGCTTGTCGATGATGAGCTTCCGCCCCCAGGCTGGATCCTCGACCACCACGCCGCCCGTGCTGAGATACTGCCGGTCCACCTCCCGGTCGAAGGTGATGTCACCCTCCTGCTCGCGCATGGTGCGTTCGCCGACGGTGTCGAGATAACGCGCATTGGCGAGCCCGCGAACGGTGGTTTGAGAGATGTCACCCACACTCAGATAGGTGTGCAGCGCTTCCGTGATCACCATCGCTTCTCTCCCTTGATTTTCAGTCATCAAGGAAACTTCAAGCCGTTCACCCAGGCTGACTCCCAGGTGGCAGGTGAAGTCATGCGGCCAGAAAGCCCTCGTAGCTTCGCTGCTCTGCAGTCGGAAAAGCAGCGTCACGTGTTTGTCCGTGGCATCCGCCCGCAGCAGTTCCCAGGTCTGGATGCGTGCGAACCCATGCATCGGCAGGCTGGCGTCGGCCGGGTGGGCGTTGAACCAAGGCCAGCAGATGGGAATGCCGCCACGGATGGGCTTTCCTGGCTCCAGCAGGGCATCCGGGCTCAGGTAAATCACTGGCCGGGACTGGCTGCGCGGCTGCCATTCCATCACATGAGCTCCGTGGAGAGCCACCCGGGCCGTCACTTCCGGATGCCGCACTTCCAGAATCGGGTAACCAGCAATGGATTCGTCAAGCGCAATGCATGGGGGCAGGTTCATGGGCAGGAATGAGAATGGGGTGCCTTGCTTCAGTGGAGAAGGTCACCCTGGAGCGTGACCTCCTGACAAGCAAGAACCGGGCAAGGAACCGTTCGCTCAGCCTGATGTCAGGCGAACGCATCTACTTGGTCATCAGTCCCAGCACGGCTGAGGTCATGGCATGCACACCTGTTTCGATGGTGGGTTCTGGGATGGGTTTGAAGAAGGGCGAATGCAGGGAGGGCAGTGTGGTCCCCTGAACCTTGGCTTCGGCCACCTTCTCCGGAGGCTGCGTGCCAAGCCAGAACATGCAAAGAGGCACTTTCTCCTGAGTCAGCCCATATTCAGCGAAGTCCTCCGCGCCCATGACCGGCTCGCGGGTGAGCACTTTGGCGTCTCCCAGCGTTTTTTCGAAGATCTGCCGCACCTTTGTGCACAACTCCGGCTGGTTGTAGAGGGCGGGGGACTGGTCGTCAGAGACGATGACCTCGGGCATTTTTTCCACCGGCATGCCTGCAGACTCAGCCTGCGCTTTGACGATGCGCCGGATGGATTCGATCAGATGACGGCGGGTTTCGGTCTTGTAGCTGCGCAGGGTCAGCTGAAGGCGCACTTCGTCTGGGATGATGTTGCTTTTCGTGCCTCCATGAATGCTGCCGACGGTGACCACCGCCGGATCTCCGGGCCTCACCTCACGGCTGACGATGTTTTGCAGCGCCAGCACGATGTGAGAGGCGAGGACAATGGGATCCTTGCCCAGATGGGGCATGGAGCCATGCCCGCCAACGCCTTTCACGACGATGTCCA
Organism: uncultured Prosthecobacter sp.; assembly: GCA_937941745.1. Classification (GTDB taxonomy): domain Bacteria; phylum Verrucomicrobiota; class Verrucomicrobiia; order Verrucomicrobiales; family Verrucomicrobiaceae; genus Prosthecobacter. Next base: position 8,925 of record CALDGV010000501.1, read on the forward strand.
CGCTGTCCACATTGGCCAGCGCGTAGCCTTCCACGATGCCGACAGTGCCGTGCGCCATGTCGGAAGAACAGTGCAGGGCCAGAGCCATGTCCGGCCGGGGAAATTTGGAGAACAACCCGGCACGCAGCATGAGCCGTGCTCCGAGCACGCGCTCTTCTGCCGGCTGGCCGATCATGATCAGCGTGCCCTTCCATTGATCGCGCAGCCTGGAAAGCACCCGTGCCGTGCCGATGAAGCTGGTCATGTGGATGTCGTGACCGCACGCGTGCATCACATCCACGTCACGGCCGAGGTCGTCCTTCACCCGTTTCGTGCTCGCATAGGGAGCGCCGGTCTGCTCCTTCACGGGAAGGGCGTCCAGATCCGTGCGCACAAGGATGGTGGGGCCTTCGCCGTTTTTCAGAACGCCCACGAGGCCGTGCCCGCCGAATTTTTCGGTGACCTCCAGCCCGGCCGCACGCAGTTCCCTGGCGATCACCGCAGCCGTCTCCACTTCATGCATCGAAAGCTCCGGATTGGCATGCAGCTGCTGGTAGAGGGTGACGAGGGATGGCAGCTGCTCCTTCACCAGCGCCGCTGGATCGGCTGCCTGGAGGTGGAGGCAAAGCAGGAGGCTGGCGGCAAGGTGAATCGGCTTCATGACCGGACTGTAAGCCAAAGCCGGGCCCTTCTTGCAAGCATCGTTCCGGCTCGCGCAGGAGAGGTGGTTTAATTTCTAATTTACAAGATGGACATCCGTTATATCGCCGCTCATGTCCGCCCGCCGAAAAAACAGCCTTCCCGAATCCAGCCCCGAGGCCATCAATGAAAACCTGGGAAAACGCGTGAAGAAGCTGCGTGCGGACCGCGGCTGGTCACTGGAGGAGCTGGCCACAGCCAGCGGTGTCAGCCGGTCGATGCTCAGTGAAATCGAGCGTGAGAAGGCGAATCCCACCCTGACCGTCACTTTCCGGATCGCCCGTGCATTCGGCCTGACCTTGCAGGAACTCATTGAGAGCGCTGAAGCCAGTGCATCCAAGATCCAGGTCATCCGGGCCAGTGACCGCGCCCAGGTCTATCGGAGTGACAAGCAGTGCGAAATCCGCACGCTTTCGCCGCTGAACCTTGAAAAGGACGTCGAATTCTACCAAGTCGCACTGCGGCCGGGCGGTGCGCTGAAAAGCCAGGCTCACTTTGAGGGCACGCGCGAGTTTCTGACCGTGGAGTCAGGCACGGTGCGCATCGAATCCGGCACAGACAGCGATGACCTCGGCAAAGGCGACAGCGGCACCTATCGGGCGGACGTCCCTCATGCCATCATCAACACCGGCAAGGGGGAGGCCGTGGTCTTTCTCGTCGTCATCTACCGCTAAGCTTCTTTCCAACCCTCCCATGAAATCATTCAGTCTTGCCCTGGTTCTTCTCAGCAGCCTTTCCGGCCTGGCTCAGATGCCTGTTGAGTTTGTGAACGCCGAACGTGGCAAAATCCTTGAGGGCGTGAAGACCATCCCGAAAACGGGGGCTCCGGGACCGGTCGGCATCTGGGGCACGATGGCCTTTCCGATCTTGTCTGCGCCTGACAAGGATGGCGTGGAGATTGCCGTCGCCGCAGCGGCCGGATATGCCAAGGGCCGGGTGATCCTGTTTGGCCATAACAGCTACCTCGATGGCAGCGCAGGAGGGGATCATGCGCGCCTCATCGAGAACTGCGTGAAATGGGCCGGTGCGAAGGACAAGCCGCGCGTGGGCCTGAAAGGCGTGAAGAAGGATGTCTTTGAAGCCGCGGGCTTCCGTGCAGAGAGCTTGAGCGAGGTCACGGCAGATTCACTGGCCGATTTCGAGGTCGTGGTGATCAACATTCAAGGCATCACGAGTTCAGCCGAGGGGGCGGCTTTGGCCGAGTTCATCAAAAAAGGGGGTGGCGTCATTGCAGGCATGACGGGCTGGGCCTTCAGCCAGACCAGCGGTGGCAAGGAGCTGGCGATCGCCCACGGTGTGAATCAGGCGCTGATGGCCGCTGGTGTGGCCATCACGGACATGAGTGCCTTTGACAATGTGCGCGGTTTTGAAGCGAGACGGGAGCTGCCGCTGATGATGAATGCCTCCACCGCCATCCTGGCGATGAAAAAGCAGCGTGAGGGCGGGCCTGCGCTGGATGCCCAGGCCATCAAGCAGGCAACGAATGCCATACAGATCGCCCTGGCCGCCCAGCCGCCGGATCGCAGCAGCCTGCGGGATGCCGTCACCGCCGCACTTGGCACTTCTGGCGGCGAAGCCGGACCTCTTCCTACGCCGGAAACACCGCTCACCACCGCCAAAGACAATGCTGCCAGGCTTCGTCTGGGCATGGAAACACGCGTGCTGCGCCTAGCTGGTGGTGAGGCGGCCACAGCCCACCCGGCGCATGTCTTCTTTCCTGGCAAATCGGACGACACTGCCCCCCGGATCACGCGTGAGGTCACGGTGAATCCAGCTATCCCTGGCTGGACGAGCACAGGCCTCTATGCTGCCGCCGGAGAGACGATCACGGTCAAGGTGCCCGCAGAAATCGCGGCCCAGGGTTATGCGGTGCGCATTGGCTGCCACAGCGACACCTTGTATCACCTCGACTCCTGGCAGCGTGCACCTGACATCACCAAGTCTGTGAGCCTTGCCGCCGTGGAAACCAGGACGGCGAGCGCCTTTGGCGGGCTGGTGTACATCGAGGTGCCGGGCAGCGCCAGACAGACCACTGCCTTTACGGCCAGCCTTCAGGGAGCCATTCCGGCGCCTTATTTTGTCCTGGGGCAGCACACGGACGAGCAGTGGAGCAGCGAAATCAAAAAGCAGCCCGGCATCTGGAGTGAACTGGCCTGCTCCAACCTCATCATCACGCTGCCGACAAGTGTGGCGCAGACGATTCAGAACCCGACGGAGCTGATGACATTCTGGCAGAAGGTCGTCGAGGCTCAGGATGATGTCAGCAATCAGACCACCGAGCGCAGAAGGCCGGAGCGAATCGTCTCTGACATCCAGATCAGCGCCGGTTACATGCACAGCGGCTATCCCATCATGATCCCCACGAGCGCCGCGCCTGAGATGGTGACCTTCAACCGCATCAAATTTCCCGGCTGGGGCTTTTACCATGAGATCGGGCACAACCACCAGCGCCGCACTTTCACCTTCGATGGAACGGGGGAAGTCACAAACAACGTCATCGGCATGTACTGCTACCATGAGGTGCTGAAGAAAGACTGGCTCATCGGCCACACCGCCATCACCCCGGACCAGCGGAAGGCGAACATCGAGAAGATCAAGCGTGCTTCCGACAAGTGGCAGACCTGGAAGAGTGAGCCGTTCACGGCGCTGGTGACCTACATCCAGCTCGTGCAGGAGTTTGGCTGGGAAAGCTGGCGCAGGTACCTGCACAGCTTTGCTGACCGCAGCTTCGGTCCTGAGCCGAAGAGCGACGATGAGGCCCGCGATCAGTTCCTGGTGCGGTATTCCAAGATCGTGAACAAAAACCTCGGACCCTTCTTTGAATTCTGGGGCATCCCAGTGAGCAGCACGGCCAGGGCACAGGTGGGCCATTTGGAAGCCTGGATGCCCAAGGATGCTTGATCAAGGTTCCCTGGGCTTCTGCACCTTGAAATCTGTGAACTCGCAGTAGCAAGGGCGGCTGGGAGCCCAGGTGTTGTCGCTGCCGCCATGGAAGGTTTCGAAGTAGAGGCTGTCCACTTGAAAGGTTTCAGCACTGCGCCATTCCATGTCGAGCCGCTCCACCATGAGTCGTTCGCCCTGTCCAGGCAGCGTGGTCCAGACGCGCAGGATGCCATCGCGGCGTCCACCTGTGTTCATCGCTACGGCGATGCGGACCTGCACGGGCTTTCCGGGAGGGAAGCGGAAGTCTTCGGGAAAGGGAAAGCTTTCACCATACTTCTCCGGCTGGTTTTTGTGATACACATAGGCTTCACCGCGCCCATCACGCCGCCACATCAGTCTGGCAGAAAAGCCGTTGGCACCATCTGCAGGCCGGCCGCCGCTGACGTTTTCCGGTCCACCGCAGAGTCCGGGCAGTTTGCCGCCCTTCACAAAATCAAAGTCCTGATTGAAGCGCAGGGTGTAGCTCAGTTCGGCGGCATGGTGTGAGCCGATGGGCCAGCGCCAGCCAGCACCGCCTTTCTCGGGGCCGATCTGGCCGGGCACAAAGTTCACACGAAGCCATGGCCGCCCTTCCTCACGTGCCTTGAGCTGCACATGGCCTTCCTTCACGCCGTCTTCAAACTCACATCCAGGCCAGTCCTGCTTCCAGCGCTCCACGGTGTAGGCGCCTTCAGGACCGGACAGCAACGGTTGGATTGGCAGATCGGCGCTGTGGAGACGAACAGAGAGGATCGCTGCGGCAAAGAGAAAGGTCAGGCGCATGAAGAGTGACGAGGAAGATCAGGGAGCCTTCTTTTTCTTCTTCCCCTTGCCCTTGGCAGGCTGGGGTTTGGTATAGCCCTCGTTTTTGACCACATCTTCCGGCTCAGGAACGCGGCCTTGGTCGTGGGTGTCCTCGATCCACTGGTCCAGCACGCTGCGGAGACGTTCCAGGGTCTGGTAGTGCTCGGGAGATTTGGCGAGGTTGTGAATCTGGTGCGGGTCCTTTTCGAGGTCGTAGAGCTCTTCTTCCGGCATGCTGGGGGCAGCCAGTAGTGCCTGGGCTGGAGTGAGCTTGTCCTGGGCCGCCAGTTCCTTGATGAGGTTCCAGACAGGATACTGGCGTTCCTTGTAGTCGTTGTGCTGGAGGAAGGGGCGATCGGGGGTGAAGTTGTGAATGTAGCGGTAGCGGGCATCGCGCACCGTGCGGAGGCGGAACACGGTTTCATCGCAGCGGTCACGCGCTCCAAAAACAAACTCCCGGGCGGCTTCGGCGTTCGGGCCCAGGAACACCTGGCCCTGCATTCCGGCAGGCTTGGCGATGCCGGCAAGGTTCAGCGAAGTGGCTGTGAGGTCGATCGACATCAGCAGGCGGTCGCTCACGGTGCCTGCCTGAAAACCTTTCGGGGCAGGGAAGGACTCTGGCCAGCGCAGGATGAAGGGTACGTTGAGGCCTTCTTCATAGCAGAATTGCTTGGCGCGCACATGGGCGGCTCCGTTGTCACCCACGAAGCAGATCACGGTGTTCTAAAAAGTCCGTCCCGCTTCAGCAGGCTGACAATCTTGCCGATCTTGCGGTCCAGTTCCGTGGCGGCATCAAGATACTGGGCCCAGTCCTTGCGCGTGATTTCATGGTCCGGGTAGTAGGGAGGGATCGCCACTTGGGCAGGATCGGCGTGAGGCGGGGCGTGAAAGGTCCGGTGGGTTTCCTGGAAGTTGAGCTGGGCGTAAAATGGCTGATGTGCCTTCAAGTCAGCCCAGTCGTCTGAGTCGAAAGGCTTTTCGGGGGATTGGAAGTTCCAGTCGGTCTTGCCCGAGCCTTTGAATCCTGCTTCCGTAGGCAGTTGGCGAAGGTTGGCCGTGAAGTAGCCGGCCTCCTTCATCCGTTCGCTGATCAGCCTTGCTCCGGCAGGCAGCGTGTAGCCATCATCCCGATGGCTGCGGTGATTGTGTGCACCGAGGGTGGTCTGATACATGCCTGTGTTGAAGGCTGAACGGCTGGCGGAACAGACGGGCGCGGTGGTGTAGTAGCGGGTGAAGCGCATGCCCTCCGCTGCCAGGCCATCCAGCACCGGACTGGACACCTGCTTCTCCCCATAACAGCCGAGATGCGGCCCGAAATCTTCGGCGATGAGCCAGAGAATGTTTGGCCGTGCAGTCTCCGCCATGGAAGGCAGTGCCAGGGCAAGAAGCAGAAGGAGGTGAAGAAAACCTTTCATGCGCGCATGCTCGCTGAGGGACCGGGGTTTTGACAACTCTCTTCCCGTGGCAGGCACCATTTGCCACGCTAGCCCACCACCAGTTCCACCGGGCAATGGTCGGAGCCATGCACATCAGCGCGAATCTGGCAGCCCCGGAGCGCCGGCTTCAGGTTTTCCGAGGCCAGCCAGTAGTCCAGCCGCCAGCCGATGTTCTTCGCCCGGGCGTCCGGCGTGCGTTGCGTCCACCAAGTGTATCGTCCGGGGCTATGGTCGAACTCGCGGAAGACATCCAGAAAGCCTGCATCCAGATGGCGGGTGAAACTCTCGCGCTCTGCATCGCTGAATCCAGGGTTCATGCGGTTGCTCTTCGGATTGGCGAGGTCGATTTCCTGGTGGGAGACGTTGAGGTCGCCGCAGCAAAGCACGGGCTTTCTGGCCTCCAGCTTTTTCAAAAAGGCGCGGAAGGCATCATCCCAGTTCAGCCGGTAGGGCAGGCGCGCCAGTTCGGCCTGGGAGTTCGGCGTGTACACCGTCACCAGGTAAAAGTCGGGGAATTCCGTGGTGATGACGCGGCCTTCCTTGTCGTGCTCGGCGATGCCCATGCCGAGGAGTTCCGACTTCCAGGGCACCCGGCTCAGGATGCAGGTGCCGGAGTAGCCCTTTTTTTCGGCGCTGTTCCAGACAGCCTGATAGCCCGTGAAGAAGGAGAGGTCCACCTGCTGCTGCATGGCCTTTGTCTCCTGCAGGCAGATGACATCTGCATCGCAGGAGAGCAGGTATTCGCGCAGTCCCTTGTTCAGTGAGGCGCGGATGCCGTTGACGTTCCAGGTGGTGAGTTTCATGGGCCTGTGTCCTATCGGGCGGCGCTGATTGTTCAACCAGAACAGTAATGGAGCAGTCTCTGACAACCGACGTGGATCATCCTGCGGGGGATGATGCTTTTATTTCTTCATGGACCACCACTCCTACTCCCGCACCCGGTGGTTGCTCAGCCTTGGCGCTGTAGCAGCCGTGTCTCTCATCTCCCAAGCCAACGCCGGCACCCCTGTGGCGGCCGCCAAGAACCCCACCACTCCGGTGGAGGCTGTCAGTTGGAAGGAGCACACCATCGCTCCGGTGACGAACCCGATCTTCTTTGAAGACGCCGTCATCCGCTCCGAAATCCGTCCGATCTTCGCCTATCATAACATTGATGACGAATTCCTCGGCGGCGGCACCGCCCAGCTGTATGCGATGCAGATCCGCTATGCGCTGACCGACCGCCTGGCCCTCATCGCCACGCAGGACGGCTACCTGGACATCAACAACAAGGCGCTCAGCAAGCCCGATGGCTGGATGGATCTCGCCCTCGGCCTCAAGTATGCGCTGATCGACAACGAGCCTGCGCAGTTCATCCTGACACCGGGCCTGACCTTCCACATTCCGACCGGCGAACGCGATGTGTTCCAGGGTCGTGGAGGTGGCGAGTTCAACCCCTTCGTGTCCTTCCAGAAGGGCTTTGGTGATTTCCACGTCTCCGGCAACCTTGGCGCACGCATCCCTGTGAACCAGGACGAGCAGAGCACCGTGGCCCACTACAGCCTCATGCTGGACTACTACACCTGCCGCTGGTTCATCCCGTTCATCAGCTTCAACGCCTTCAGCGTGCTGGGTGACGGCAACAACATCGGCCTCAACACCGAAGGTTATGACGTGATCAACTTCGGCGCCAGCAACGCCAACGGCCGCACCCAGGGTGCGCTCGGCGTGGGCTTCCGCTCCCGCATTTTCGACAATGTGGACCTCGGCGTGGCCTACGAGAAAGCCGTCATCGAGCCTCATGGCCTCTTTGATGACCGCTTCACGCTGGATGTCTGCATCCGCTTCTGATTTCCCGGGATCTTCGGTTCGATCTCTGGTTTGTTGACACAGGTTGGGCGCATGGGACGCGAGTCCCGTGCGCCTTTCATTTTTGGCTGAAGCATGAGTTGCCCTGAGCTCCTGGCGCGGCTTGGTTCGGCCCCCATGAAAAGCATGACCGGATTTGGCCGCGGTGAGGCGCGGCAGGAGAGCACCAGCACCACCTGGGTGGTGGAATGCGCCAGCGTGAACCGCAAGCAGCTCGAAGTCAGCGTGAGCCTGCCGCGTGATGTGGGTGATCTCGAGACCCAGGTGCGCAACCAGGTCGCCGCGGTCTGTTCCCGAGGCCGGGTGAATGTGCACATCCGAGCGGATCAGGCGGGCTCCATGGGCATGCTTCCCCGTATTGATGAGGCTCTGGCCGCCGGTTATGTAGAAAAGCTGCGCACGATGGCCCAGCAGCTGGGCATCTCCCCTGAAATTTCGCTCAGCGAGGTGCTGCGCCTGCCAGGAGTGCTGGTCACGGAGACGGCAGGAACGCCGATGGAGGAGGTCTGGCCGGTCCTGCAGATGGCTCTGGCTGCGGCTTTGGAGCAGTTGATCGCCATGCGCAGTTCCGAAGGGGTGAATCTACGCGCCGACATCGAAGCCCGTCTGGCCAACATTGAGTCCCTGGCGGCCAAAATCGCCGAAATGGCCCCCACGGTGCCGGAATACCAGCGCGGCCTGCTGCGCCAGCGTCTGGAGAAGGCCGGCCTGCCATTGCCCCTGGAAGATGAGCGCCTCGTGAAGGAGATCGCCCTCTTTGCCGACCGCACGGACATCTCCGAAGAGCTGGCGCGGGCGGCGAGCCACCTGAAGCAGTTCCGCGCCTATCTGGCCAGCGAGGAGCCCGTGGGCCGCAGCCTGGACTTCCTGGTGCAGGAGTTCTTCCGCGAGTTCAACACCATGGGCTCCAAGTGCAACCACGCCTCCATCGCGCATCACGTCGTGGCTGCGAAGACCGAGCTGGAGAAGATCCGCGAGCAGGTGCAGAACGTGGAATGATGCCGCGCCTGCAGAATGGGTTTCCGCTGGCCGAAAGGCTGGTGGACTTGCCCTGCGGCCATGGGTAGGATGCGCATCGTTCGTCAGTCATGGACCTTTCGCAGTTTCTCTACCTAGCCGCCGCCGTGGTGCTTGCCATCGCCTGCCGCACCTTTGCGAACCGTTATGTGCGGAAGCTGGGCTGGCTGGCGCTCCTGGCGGCCTCTTACATGCTGGGGTTTTTCCTCACTGGCAGCCATGCTGCCGGTGCCTGTGGCATCGCTCTGTGGTTCATGCTGCCGTGGGTGGAGATCGTGGTGCATGTCCGGCGGCTGCGCTTCCCGGTGAAAAGTGAGATCAAAGGGCGCTTCCCGCCTTCCGCCGAGCTTTTCCCGGAGCTTTCCGAGGTCACCGCGGAAATCGAGGCGCAGGGTTTTCAGCGCATCGAAGATGCTGGCTGGAAGTGGAGCGACACGGACCACTTTGTGCGGCTTTTCTATCATCCTGACCTTCATGCCCAGGCGGCCATCGGACTGGCCCAGCAGGAGGGGTTCGCCTTTTCGTATGTGAGCGTCACCTCGCGGACCAAGGACGGTGAGACCTACATCACCACCAACTACCCTTTTCCCGCGACGATGAAGCTGGCTCCCAAGCAGCGGCTGAACCGCTTCGTCCATGCGCAGAGCATGGTGGATCTGCTGGGTGCCCACGCCGATTTCATCCTCGGCCTGGGACTGGAGGATGAAGACTTCATCGGCATGGAGGCGGAACAGCTGCCTGCCTACATTGAGCGCGACATGAGCGCTCAGATTGACCACAACATCAATGTCGGCCTCATCGAGCTGACGGGTGAGGGTGAATTTCGCTACTCCTGGCGCGGCTGTTTTTTCCTCTGGTTTGAAACCGTGAAGGACTTTGTGCGGATCTGAGCAGCTGCTTCAGGGCTCGCCGTAGGAGGCAGCGGCCTTTTCCACTTCTCTCAGGGCTTTGAACAAGTTCTTGTCCTTCTCCCCAATGGGTTCGGGGCCGAGCACGCGGGTGCTGGGCGCATAGTTGCCGGTGGACTGGATCAGGTAGGCCTGGTTTTTCGCCAGGTAGAAGCACACGACTTTGGTGCTGAAGCCAGGCTGCTCGATGATGTAGTCCGGATAGCCCTTGCCCTGAAGGAACACATTCACCGCCTCATTGATGGAGGCATAGGCCTTGAGCCGCCGGTAGCCCAGAGTCGGTGGGTTGGCGCGCACTGGCTGGATGCCCTGCGCATCCATCTGCGTCCAGCCGAGCATGAACGAGTTTTTGTAGGTTTCGCAGCTGCTGAGCAGAAGGGTGCCCGCGAGAAGGAAGGATGCGAAACGAAGGTTCATGGGCGTTGGAAGCGGTTCATCAGCGTCTGGATGCGGGCCGGATCCGGCCTCATGCTGTGAGATTCGGTGAAGAAGGTGGTATCCATGACGCCCATGTAGCCGACAGCACGATTGATGCCGATGAGTTCAGCGCTGGCAGTCAGCAAGGGGCCGCCGCTGTCCCCAGGCTTCAGCCGCAGGGTGTGCCGCACGGACCGCCGGCTGCCGATGCCTGACACTGCTGTGAGGAGCTGGCCCACGTTTGCCTCAGGGCCGGTGGTGATGCCGCCATGGATCACCTGGGTGCCCGGTGCGAGCCACTTGTCCCGAGGCAGCCAGGAGTAGTAGAACGGCGTGGAGAATGGAGCCCGCACGAGCGCCAGATCGGCGGATTCATCCTTCCACAGGATCTCCACCCGGCCCTGGCGCTGATGTTTTCCCGGCGAATAAAGAATGACGCTGACATCTCCGGGCCGCAGGGCCTTCACACTGTGGGCGCTGGTCAGAAAATGTCCTTCGGCACTGACCGGAGTGGCCGTGCTGAGGCTTAGCGTGCTCTGGGTCGAGGAATGAAACTTCTGAAGCAGCGCTGTGGCATCCTTTTCCGGCAGGGTGACGATCAACGCGGCTCTTTCAGCCAGATACTTTCCCAGTCCGGGCCTCGGCTCGGGCCGATAGGGCTCGCCGATCTGGCAGGAGGCCAGCAAGGCTGTGGCGGCAGCCCCGAAGAAGGTCCTCCTGAGGCATCGCGGGGGCTTCATGGAGGCAGTCATAAGTGTAAGGGACAGGGAAGTTCGACTTGAGAGCCCTGGCGGATGCCTGGGAAACCATCACCAGTTCGCCAGATCGTCGTGGAGCTGGTCCATCGCGCGGGAGTGGATGGCGCGTTCTGGCAGGTCCGGGCAGCCAAAAGGCACGATCTCCACCTTGTTGTAGCGCAGCGCGGTGATGCCGTTGATGCCCTTGGGATCCAGCAGCGCCTTCCAGGCCTCTTCGGCAAAGCGGGCGGCCAGGATGCAGTCTCCTGGCGTGGCATGGCCGCCGCGCTGAAGGTGCCCGAGCACGGAAGGGCGCACCTCCAGGTCTGGGAAAGGAGCGCCTGCACGCTGGAAGTAGGCCTGGAAGGCATCGCGCAGGATGTAGGCGCCGTTGCGCTTCTGTTCGGGCTCAAACTTCACCCCTTCGGCGATGAGCACGATGGCGTGGCCGCGGCCGCGGGTCATGGCCCCCTCGATTTTTTCAGCAAGGCCGCGCATGCGGTCCTCTGTGAGGGCGCCGCCCTCCGGGGTGATCACCATTTCCGCGCCAGAGGCCAGGGCGGCCATGCGGGCCAGGTCACCGCTCTCACGGCCCATGGTTTCCAGCACCATCACGCGGCGGTGGCTGCGGGCGGTGTCGATGAAATGATCCACGGCCCAGACCAGGGTGTGCACGGCGGTGTCCACGCCGAGGCTCATTTCGGTGAATTGGAGGTCGTTGTCGATCGTGGCCGGCACGCCGATGATGCGCAGGTTGCTTTCTTCAGCCAGCAGGCGGGCTCCGGTGAGGGATCCATCCCCGCCGCTGACGATCAGCGCACGCACGCCCAGCTTCTCCAGCAGGGTGATGACCTCGCGCCGGACCTCTGGCTTGTGAAAGTCCAGGCAGCGGGCTGAACCTAGGATGGTGCCGCCCTTGCCCATGATGCCGGACACGCTGGCATGGTCCATCTGGATGATGTTCTGCTGCGCATCGATGAGGCCGCGGTTGCCGATGTTGCGCTCGATTTCCTGTTTCAGCCGGCAGAAGGCGTCAGCGTCGGCATTCACCTGCCGGGAGGCACGCACCAGCCCCCGGTAGCCATCACGAATCCCATACACCGGGATCTGATGTCGGTTCAGGCCCAGGCGCACCACGGCGCGCAGAAAGGCGTTCATACCAGGTGCATCGCCGCCACTGCACAGGACGGCCACAGGACTTTCGGGAGTAAAGGACATGGTTGGGGGAACCCGCTGGCAGGGATGGTTCACGGTGTTCCCAGCCGTTGGGGGGCCAGTCATAGCGGGCCAGGGCCGGGTGGCAAGCCGCCGGTTTGAGGCCCGTATCCCTCTCCCGCCATGCCACGCCTCCATCTGCTTCTGTTCTGCCTCCTCACTTCCAGTCTTCAGGCCGCCTGGCAGGCCGGCGTGGCCCGGGCGGACATCACGCCCACGGAATCCGTGCCGCTGGCCGGCTACGGCGGCAAAACCCGCATGTCCCAGCGGGTGGACCATGCCATCTGGCTGAAGGCCCTGGCCTTGCGGGATGAAGGCGGTGCCACTTCCGTCATGGTCACTGCCGACCTCGTGGGCCTCAGCGACCGCATGATCGCTGTCATTGCCAAGGCCGCCGAAGAGAAGCACGGCATCCCACGCGAGCGGCTGATCTTAAACACCTCGCACAACCATTCCTGCCCTGTCACGGAGGATGTGCTCTGGCTGTACTATGAGTTCACTCCGGAAGAGGCTGCGGCCCGGGACCGCTACACGGCGATGGTCTATGCCAGATACGACGAAGTCATCGGCAGAGCGATCGCTGCGCTGCAGCCGGCGGAGCTGAGCTTTGAGCAGGGGCTGGCTGGCGTGGCTGTGAACCGACGTCGTTCCCGGGGGCCGGAAAGCCGGAAACTTGGCGGCCAGGTGGACCAGGACGTACCCGTCCTCGCCGTG
>CALDGV010000502.1 GCA_937941745.1 uncultured Prosthecobacter sp.
TTCGGCGGTGGCATCTGCTCCTCGGGATCATCCGACGCGAGGCGGGCGATCATCTCGCTCTGGTCCGGCTTTCCAGGCACGATGCCATGCGCGCCGCTTTTCAGCGCTTTCAGCGCGAGTTCGCGGCTGGTAAGCACAAGCCCGCCTTTGGAATCATCCGGGCCGTGGCATTCAAGACAGTGCTCGGCAAAGAGCGGCTGCACATCGCGGGCAAAATCGACCGGCGCGGCGTGGAGGCTTGAAACGAGCAGAATGAACGGGCTGAAACGCAAAACGGGCATGCTGGCTAAACGCTGCATGCCCGCTCGGTGTTGCGGGGTGGCGCGTCAGCGTATTTTCCTGCGCAGTTTCAAACTTGCCAGGCCGACCAGCAGAAACATCGCACGACTGGGTTCAGGCACAGATGAGGCAATGTTGAAGCTCAACGATGCGACTTCGATATCGTTGGGTTCGGCGTACTTCCCAATGGAGGATCCGGCGAGAATATCGAAGGTTCCACCATTCGAGGTCTCCCCACCTGTCACCACAATGTCTCCGGTCACCAAGTAACTATCTCCATTACTTGGCCCAACACCATTAATGTCCTTGTCGATGTCGAACCAAGCCCTGGTTGGGGCGAGCAGGCTGATGTCGGTATCAAACCAGAGGTCAGCCGCATTTGAGTCGCCCAGATTTCTTGTCAGAAAATCGTTCGAGACCGTCCAGGTTTCAGTGCCCACCGTCAGGTTTGTGGCGATGATTCCTGACTTGGAGTAGGCATGCCAATCACGCGTTGTGGTTTTGGAAAAGCCGTTGACACTCAGAGTCGAGCCGCTTGCGACAAATTGGCTGTTCGTGTCGAGCGAGGTGTCGTAGGTGATCGAATACGAATAAGCTGATGACGCGCTCGTGGAGAGACCAAAGATGTTGGGATAACTTGGGTTGTTGTAATCTCCTGCGACTGGGTTTGCGGTGTCGTAGGTCCCTGAGAAATTCAGCACGACAATCGCGGATGATGCTCGCACGGTTAGAACTGTGAGCAGTAGTAGAGTGAGCGTCGCGATTTTTGACGATGTAATGTTCTTCATAGAGATGTCCGAGTGAACGATTTTTTTGTGATTAATGTTTCAGCAACCACTCCGTCGTGCGCGGATTGAAGTCGCCCATCTGCTCCCAGTGGAAGGCGTGGCCGGCGTTGTCGTAGAGGTGCAAGTCCGCGCCGGGGATGGCGGCGGCGACTTCTTTGCCCATCCACTGCGGGGTGAAGGTGTCATCCTTGCCACCGATGACGAGGGTGGGGCATTTCACGTTCTTGAGCTCGTTGAGCG
>CALDGV010000503.1 GCA_937941745.1 uncultured Prosthecobacter sp.
CAACCGTTGAACAAGTTCCATGGATGGCGAAGAGCCCCAACCAACTGGAACTAACCAATGATGCATAGCGCGCCTTGAAGGAGCGATCAGAACAAGTGTGCGTGGTTGTGGGTTGAATGTGGTTGGCCATTCGATGCAGGAAACCTTCTGGTAAACACTTTGGCATCCGCTTTGCCAAGAAAAAAGCGCTCTGAGTTCAATTTTTATCGATATCGAAGAAGGCGCACGAAATCGTTGGGAATGAACCTGTCACAATGAAGTATAAGGCTCCAACCTTGATGCATTCAAGCTTGCATTAATCATCCGCTCAAAAGCATGCCCAACTATTCATCGATAACCAGTCAGTTCTCGCGGAATTTACCACAAAACACCCTCTTGGGTTAACCTTGAATTAGCCAAATATTTTGAATTTATGCAAATTAATACTAAAAATATTTTATGATGCCCCAGAGCATCTAAATATAACTGGTATTGTTTTAAATAAAATTTTTATATCCATCCAAAGAGACCAGTTATCTATGTAGCTCAGGTCCATGTTCACCCATTCATCGAAATCTTTAATATTATTTCGCCCGGATATCTGCCACAAACAAGTCAGTCCAGGCTTCATGCTGAGCCGACGGCGTTGGGCATGCTTTTCAATCTTTTCGACCTCGTAAACTGGCAATGGTCGAGGCCCCACTAGACTCATTTCTCCACGGATGACATTTAGAAGTTGCGGAAGCTCATCAATACTCGTTTTTCTCAACCATTTACCAAAAGAGAAAACCCTTGGATCATCTTTGATCTTAAACGTAGGGCCACTCATTTCGTTCATAGACTCCAAGCAAGCACGCTGTTCTTCAGCATTTTCATGCATGGTTCTGAACTTCCACATCCGAAATGGCTTACCATAATGACCTGAGCGTATTTGCCGAAAGAATACCGGCCCTTTAGATGAACATTTGATTCCGAATGCCACCAAAACCCACAATGGCAGAGTCAAAAGCAGCAGGGCAACAGCACCCAAAAAGTCCATCCAACTCTTGAAAGTCAGAGCCCACGAAATGGGAGGGGTGCTGTGGAAAACAAGCATAAGCCTGCCCCCCAAGACATCAAAAGTAGGACGAGCGATCGCCGTCTGGAAGAAGTCTGCAGCTATCCATGCCTCCACCCCTTCTGTCTCACAAGCCTGCACGGCTTCTTCGATGATGCCAAAATGGACGTGCCGGGCAGCAAAAATCACTCTGGAGGCAGAAACTTGATGCATGGCGGCCACCAAATCGCTGACTGGCTGCTGTGTGATGTCGATTCGGGCAGCTACCTCAATGCTCGCACATTGTTCTGCGGTCATCTGCTTCTCAAAATTTTCTGAATCCTGAGCCGAACCTGCCACAATCACCCGCTCCCTGCCCTTGCCTGATGCCAAACGGCGGCGAAGTCGCTCTTTCTGCCATTTTTCCCGAAGAATCAGAGCAGTAACAGACAGAGCCAGGGCCAGGATGACCACGGAGCGGCTGGGCACATTCCATTTCAGAAACACCACCATGGCGCCAATGACGGTGCCCATGATGAAAATAGCTTCTGCGAGCTGCCTGAGGCTTCGCGCCGTTGTCTTGTAGTAAAGATTGGCATAAAAGCCCCTCATTTCCAGCACCTCGGGCATGAAGGGCACGATCACCGCCATAACCCAGAAAAGCTCCTCAATAGGAGGAATCTCCACCAACCCGGGCCAGAACTGGGGAGCCAGAGAGGATCTCAGAAAATGAGCAAACCAGAGACTGAAGCCGAGCAATGAGCTGTCCAGCAGACGGGTAAGCTGCAAATTGATTTCCTGGCGGCGGCCAAGCATACTGTGGTTTACGTCAGCCATCCCAACTGATTCATCTTTCTTAAATCTACAACATTCCTAGCGAATGGCACAACTTGTTTCTACCCAGAGCCCCCTTCAAGCCACACGCCCACTGACCGTGGGAGTGATTCCCGATGCCGCCACCCTGACAGCATGGGCAGGCATGGGACTGAACGACCGCGAAGCCACCTGCGACGTGATCGAACTCCGGCTCGACACCCTCCAAATTCCTGCTGACGAGATTCGTGCAGCCTTGCTCAAAGCCGAGAATCGCATGCCCGTCCTGCTGACGGCTCGGCACCCTGCCGAAGGTGGTCAGGGAAACCTAACTGCAGAACAGCGCATGGCCCTGATCGAGCCACTTTTGGACATGGCCGCTCTTGTGGACGTGGAGCTTCGGAGTGCCGTGGAAATGAAACCACTCATTCAGCAGGCGCATGCCTGCGGCGTGAAGGTGATGGGATCCTTCCACGATTTCCAAGCCACACCAGGAGATGACGTGCTGCGTGGGGCCATCAATTTTGCACAACCTGCCGGCCTCGATGCGGTCAAGATCGCTACGTTTTTAAACTCCCAGAATGATCTCATCCGCCTGCTCCAATTGACTGGAGATCAGCAGCGCCTCCGGCTTTCCTGCATGGGAATGGGACCGTGGGGAAGAGTCTCCCGCTTGGTGCTTGCAAAGGCGGGCAGTTTGCTGAACTACGGCTTCATTGGCGAATCGAACGCCCCCGGCCAGTGGCCCGCCGCCCGGCTCAAGGAGATCCTCGCTGAACTTTAACTCTGCATCTCCGCCGCCGTGACCGCCTCAAAAACAGCCCTGCTCGCCCTGGCCGCATCACTCCTCTGCACCAGTTGCGGCGATCCGGAAAAAGAAGCCCGGCTCAAATGGCGTGAGGAAGAGGTCAACGCCAAAGAGGCGGATGTCATCCGCCGGGAAGCCGAAATCACGAGGCAGAAACAAATCATAGAAGGGCAGCGGCTGGACTTGGTCTCCCGAGAGCAGACCGTCGAACTCCTCAAAAAGCAGCTGGGAGATGAACTGGAAAAGACCAAACGCATCCGCAAGGAAATCGAGATCAAGGAACTCCGAGGCCCTGTTCCTCAGATCACTGCTGAACGAGTCATCGTGATTGACCCAACGACGGATGAAGTGATCTGGGAGAAGAATGCCGACAAGCGCGGCGCCATCGCCAGCACGACCAAGCTGCTCACGGCTCTGCTGATCGTTGAGGCGGGAGAACTGGATAAAGTGATCACCATCGAAGAAAGTGACACCCAATGCGCTCCGGTGCGCCTTGGCATCAAAAAAGGAGAGCAATACACGCGCCGTCAGCTGCTCACCGCCGTGCTCGTGAAAAGCTCGAACGACATTGCCCAGGCGCTGGCACGAGACAATGCGGGCAGCGTGGAGGCTTTTGTGCAAAAGATGAATGCCAAGTGCGCTGAACTGGGCCTGCAGAACAGCTATTATCGGAACCCACACGGACTTCCGGCAAGGGACGGGGACGAACCCTACAGCACCGCCAAGGACCTGGCCGTCATTGCCAAAGCCTGTGATAAAAAACCTGAAATCCGCGCCATCGTGAAACTTCAGAGCTACAAATTCAAATGGCCGAATGGACGAGTCACCGACCTTTCCAACACCAACCGGGTGCTGAAGAACGCCAGCTACTGTGATGGCATGAAAACCGGCTACACGGATGCAGCCGGCTACTGCCTGGTTGCCAGTGGTGAACGAAACGGCAAACGCCGCATCGTGGTGGTCTTGAACGACACCGAAGGCGGTGTTTGGAGAGATGCTCAGTCACTCCTCGACTGGGCACTCAAGGCCTGACCCTCATCAAGCCAGAAGATCATCGCGCTCGGCAAGCCACTGCGGCAACGAAAAGCGCTTCATCACAAGCTCTTCCGACCGATCGAGAACTTCTTGGGGTGCCTCTGTGATGATGCGGACCTCGTGCGCGAGACTTTGTGCCCATTTCTGCCAGAAATCGGAAGTTACCGACACCTGCTGAATACTGCCTTGATGCAGAAAGCCTAGCTTGCCGCGCCTCTGCCCTGCTCCAGCAACCTTCACCCGACCACGAATGACATCGTGAAGGGCTGGCGCGACAAAACAAAAAGGCCCTTCCACCAAATCCTCGGGCTGCGCGAGGCGACAGCCGGAATGACCTTGAGCACACAAGGCTTCAGCCAGCGATCCGTGAATCAGTCGATAGCTCTCCACCGCGGGTGTCTCAGACCAGGGGTGCGAGCCGGGAACGATCACAGAATAGGTAAAATCGGCACCATGGAGAACCACACCTCCACCCGTCCATCGGCGGACGACCGGCCAGTCAGGCAATCCTTCCTGAAGTTTTGCCAGGTTTTGGGCATAACCAATCGTCACCGTGGGCTGATCCCAGCCATAAACTCGAAGCACAGGAGCATCTCCATGTTCAAGCCAGGCCTGATCCAGAGCCATGTTCATCGGCCCCGGATGTGAGCCGTCCAAGTGCAGCACCAACTGATCGAAGAAAGGCACGCCAGTGTTCACGATCGGAGGCTTGCCATCAGGTTTTTACGAACCACCAAACAGTGCGCCATGAAAACGACAAAGGCTTTGAGTGACACAGGAGATCAGGTGACAGCGGTTGATCAACCGGACTTAGCACGGCGAAGTCAGGCAGCCCTTCACAGCGTCTTCAACTTCACCGAACGCCACCTCACTGAATAGGGCCCGGAGCCCTTTTTAATGCCATGCACCTGAAAACCGATCATGCCCTCGGGGTCACCTGGCTGTTTGAAATCAGCGGTCTTCACGCCATTCACGAAGCTCTGATAGTGATCTCCTTGGACCACGATCCTGTAGTGGTTCCATTCCCCTTTCTTGAATGCAGCCTTAGCAGCATCTGACCGGACGGATTCAGTCTGGGTCAGGATGCTCCACCATGTACCGCGACGCGCTTCGTCATAAAAATCACCCGCCGTGCCGTTGATGGCGATTTCGCACTGAGGACCATACAGCCTGCCAGGAGGAAGAGGCTTGCCGTTTTTGCTGCCCTCAGGGGCTGGATCGCCTTCTTTTGCAAGGTGACTGCGCACCTGAACGCCGGAGTTCAGTTCATCATCAACCTTCACTTCAAACTGGAGTTCAAAGTCTTTGAAGGGGCCTTTCACAAGGAACGTGTTCGGACTGCCATCTACCGTCGTCCCTACCAAAACTCCATCCTCCACTTTGTAGGTGGCCGTCCCACTGACGATTTTCGCGTCACCAAGTCCGTCTTTGAACCACTCCTGCCAGCCGTCTTGGGCATTCAGCAGAGCAACCGAACTCAGGCTCATCAGGGCAGAAAGAAAAATGCGGCTTTTCATAAGATTGAGAAAAACAATTCAGTAACAGAAGAAATCATTCGGGAAGTCTCCCATAACCCAAAGCAAGGGTCACCAGCAATCAAAAGCTCATTTTCATTAAGTTAAGTTAATAAAACGCGGGATTTTTGACCTGTTTTTATGCCTAAATAACCGATTTCAAACTTGCGACTCTGATTTGAACCCGTTATTATGCCATTAATTCCGGGTTTAATCCGAATGGCACGCCCTTCCAACAGCTTCGAATCGGTCACCATGACCATCGCAGTCACACCCCAGATCAAATTGTATCTGGAGGACCTGACCGCTGATGGGATGTATGGCTGCAGCCCATCCGAAGCTGCACGTCTTTTGCTTGGCCAAGCGATCGAGCAGAAGATCAAGGAGGGCGCCCTGACCCGGAGGAAGTTCATAGTTCAGAACGGCGAAGTTCTGCCAACAGCAGCACCCGCCCTACCCTCCTAGCTCCCAATGCCCACTCAACTCGAACTTCAAAGTGATACCCTTGTCTTTGCAGTCACCATGAATGGCGACCTTGAGGACAGCGACCGCAGCCTCCGTGGTTCTTGGCGTTCGGAATCCCGGCTCGAAATGCTGGCGCACGAAATCGTGCGTTACATGCCAGGTCTGGGTGATCTGCTGGTCGAAGATGGCATGAGGAAGATGGCGGCCTGAGCCGTGTGAGCTCAGGCGGATCTTGTGCGGCATAAGGCAGCATGCGTCTGCTGGAGAAAGTGCATCGTCTTGCTGCATGAAGCGGGCTCGCGAAGGTTCCAGAACCCGCTTTCTACCAAGCCTTTAGAGTCACGGAAAAAATGCCAAGCGAGCGTTGACACTCAAGTTTCAGCCCCCGTATATTAATTTCCCATGCTCAGGCAAATTATCGGACAACCCAACGACGGGCACAAAGACACGCGTGCTGAGGCACCCGCGCCGGCTCCTGCAGCCGAACGCGCCCCCATCCTCTCCACCCCTGCTCCAGCGGCCACCCCACAACGCGCATCCACTTCTTCCTTCTCTATGACTTCCAGCAAAAACGTTCTTTCCAGTGATGTTGAGATCAAAGGCTCGATCAAATTCTCTCATGACCTGATCATTGATGGGAAGATTGAAGGTGAAGTCGTTTCTGACGGCAGCCTCACCATCGGCGAAAACGCCCTGATCAAGGGAGAGGTTAAGACCCGCTCCGTGATCATTTTCGGAAAAGTCGAAGGAAACATCACCGTCAACGAGCGCTGCGAACTCAAGAGCAACGCGATCCTGGTGGGTGACATCTCCGCCGGCACCCTTTCCATCGAAGAAGGTGCCACCTTCATGGGTCAGTCCTCCGTGGGCAAAAAGCCGGATGCATCCAAGGCAGCCGCAGCTCTTCGTCCCCAGCCCTGATCTTCACCAGCGATTCCCCATCCCTTCGTGTTCAGAGGACTTTTCGGCCCGAAAAGTGACCGCCCAGCACCCCCGAAAGGACAAATCGAGGTGGTGTGTCCAACCTGCGGCGCGGCTCAGTATGAGCCGCGCCTTGTTGTTTCCACCTTTTGTAAAAAATGTGGAGTTCATCTTTCCATTCAGAAGGGCAAGGTGACCGCTTCCGGCGTCAGCCGGGCGGGCGGACGAGTGGACAACAGTGCCTGGGACACGCCTCCGGCCGCCCCCAAGCCGACGGCTGAGGCATCAAAGTCCGGCTCTGGCTGGCTCCCTGTTTCACCGCCAGCCAGAAATGGCTCGGGCAACCTCAAGCCGATTCAAGTGCCTCCTGAGTCGAGCGCTTCAGAGCCGGTCAGCGAGGTCTCGGATTTCGTGAAGCCGGTATCCAAGGAAGAGCAGGAGGAGGGCGGCTTCGGTGTCTTCCTCAAACAGCAGGTGGCACCTGAGACGACGACTGAACCTGCAGAAGAAACTCGTCCCGTAGAGACCAAGCCAGAAAGTGATCCTCCGGCGGTGCAGGAACGTGACACCGGCCTTATCCGCCGGCCTCAGTCCAACTCACCACCGCCGACCCCGGCTCCCGAGCCGATGTCCGCCAGCACCCTGCAAAAGATGCGGGATCAGGGGGCTTACCGGAACGCCTATTTCAAAGACGCCGACTGCTTCGACTGCGGCCATAAGTTCAAGGTCGGCCGTTCCTCCCGCTCGGCCAACTGCCCGCAGTGCGGCTCCTACATCTCCATGGAGGATGTGGAGATCAACATGCACTCCACCCAGCCGATCAAGACGCGTGGAGATGTGCTCATCCGCAAGCGCGGCCATCTTTCCACCGACACGGTCGTCTGCCGTGACCTCCGCTGCCAGGGGATGGTGGAGGCCAACATCCAGGCATCAGGCGATGCCGCCTTCCGCACGGTGGGCAACA
>CALDGV010000504.1 GCA_937941745.1 uncultured Prosthecobacter sp.
CTCGTGCTGGTGGCGGTGATGGTCACCGCCGTCCAGGACTTCAGATCCTCGCTGTATTCCACCACGTAATCATGGCCCGGCACGGTGGGAAACTGCAGCGTCGTGCCGCCAGTGCGGCTGACCGCAGGCTGTGGCTGGCTTCCAGGATCACTGTCACTGGTGCCGAACCAGCTTTCGATGTCGGCATGCATGCCGTCGCCGTCGTTGTCCAGATGAAAGGCCAGCCGGTCCACAAAGCCGGAGTCCAGGCCCGAGGCCACGAAGTCATCCTTGAGGTAGCTCCACTTCAGCGTGTGCAGACCGGCGGGAACGAGGAAGCTGCGCCGCGTCCAGCCCACCTCGCCACTGATGGCCGCCTGCTCCACATCATCCAGGTAGAAGCGCAGGAAGTCGTAGTCCGCCTCGGAGGAGACTCCCCAGTAGAAGGTCACCTTGCAGGGGCCGGTGACCGTGGTGCTCATGTGGGTGGACTGAAGATTGCCGATGGCCCCGCTGCGCGCGGCATCATCCCCATCGCTGCTGTAAAGCTCCTGCGGCGTCCAGGTGAGGTCGCCCGTGGTCGTGAAGGCCTGCGCAGGCGCATCCAGCGCCTCCGCCAGTCCCTGGGAAAGGCTGCCGATCTGGATAGTCAGCGTCTGCGTGGTCGTGCCGATGCTGTTGGTGGCATGGATCGTAACCGGGTAGCTGCCCACCGCCGCCACGCTGCCGTAGATGAGTCCGCTGGGCTCATGCAGCGTGAGGCCGGGCGGCAGGCCTTCCGCCTGATAGCTTGAAGGCGCGTTCGTGGCCTCGATCTGCCGGCGGAAATACACACCTTCGTAGGACTGCATCGTCAACGTCGTGATGACCGGCGCGCTTGTGGTGGGCGTCACCACGATTTCATCGATCCAGCCCTTGTCCTGCCCCTTCGCCACCTCCTGGTCCTTGAAGTAGTAAATGTTCACGTTGTGCGCGCCGTCGCCGATGTAGGTCGTGGAGGCTTTCCAGTCCGTCTCGCCGCTGATGAAGTCCTTCACGTAGCCGTCCACGGCCAGCACCAGGTAGTCGTAGTTTTTCTCCGACGACACCTTCCACTGGAACTCCAGCTTCGCCGGTCCGTTCACGGTGAACTCAATCCCAGAGTACTCCTCGTTCCCGACCACGGCGGTTTCGATGGCATCCACGCCATCATGCGTCGTCGAGGTCTGGAGGAAGGGGTCGCCAAAACCAAAGGGGATGATCTTCGTGCTGCCCGGCTGCTCCACGGCGTCAGACAGCAGCGGGTCGGCGGCCAGGATGAGGTAATAGGTGAAGATCTGCGAGGTGCCGGTGGCGTTGGTGGCGGTCTGATAGCCCTGGAAAAGCCCCGTCTCCGTCGGCGTGCCGGTAATCAGGCCGGTGGCCGGGTTCAGCGTCAGCCCGGCAGGAAGAGGCCCCGGGAAGTAGGTGCCTGCGCCGAAGCTTGTGGGGAAATGCGCGGCGGTGATCTGATGCTTCAGCTCCCAGCCCTCGCGGCCCACGACAATCCAGTTCGAGGTGATGGCGGGCGCCGGCAGCGTCGCGGAGGTCGGCGTGCCGTAGAAGGTGATCGTGGCTTCATCTAGCGTGCCCGCATGGTCGATCATGCGGTCATAGACCTCGAGCTTCCAGTCGCCCTCCGAGCGTTCCCCCCAGAAGTGCGTGGCCATGAAGGTCCACTCCAGGTTGGCCGTGGTGTCATTGAAGCGCGCGCGGGCCAGGCGCACCTTCACCCCGCTGGGGGAGGTGAGCTGCCACTCCAGGTTGCCCACATAGGGATGCGTGACCTTCACCTTCACGGTCACATGCTCCAGGCGCAGGTTGTCCGCCGCACTGACGGTGAAGGTGCGTGCCGTGCCGTTCTCATTCGCATCGGGAATCGGCTGCGCCAGGCCGGTCTGGGCCAGCACACGCGTCTGCAGAGGCGCCACATTCGTCCAGCCAGCCGCCATCGCCGTGGCCGCCTCGGCATTCACCAGGCCTGCACCATAACGTTCATTGAAATGAAAGCCTCCGCCGTTCGTCACCCAGCCGCCGTTGAACTCATCATTCTGCACCGCCGTGCGCACCAGGATCTCCTGTACATCGCGGTAGGTCAGGCTGGGATTGGCCTGGAGCATCAGCGCCACCACCCCGGCCACAGCGGGTGTCGCGGATGAGGTGCCGCCAAAGCTGTTGGTGTAGTCCGGGTCGGCGAAATCAGGGTATTCCACCGTGCCGCCATCCTCGTTGTAGCCGGTGGCGCCCAGCCGGTCCGTCGTGGTCACGCCCTGCTTGCCGCCGTTGGAGGGCGCGCAGACCAGGATGTTCGCGCCGGGCTCGCTGTACCAGGCCGGGCGGCCCTTTTCCTGAATGGCCGAGACCGCGATCGCATGCGGCCAGTTGGCCCAGCCGTCGTAGTTGGAGTCGTCGCCGCTGCCGTTGCCGTTCCCCGCCGCCCAGAGGAAAACCGTACCCTTGCCGCCGCGGCCGTTGGTCACCGCCTCCTGCATCGCCGCGAGGCTCAGCGGGCCCGGACCACCTGCACCATAGGCGTTGTCAAAAGGCCCCCAGCTGTTGCTCTTGATCTGGATGATGTCCTGCTTGAAGCCCAGCGCCTCGGCCTCGTCGGCATCCGTGGTCGGCGCAGCGATCAGCTTCAGGCCCACCAGCGTCGCCTCGGGAGCCGAGCCAGTCACACCGATGCCGTTGTTGCCCCGTGCGGCGGCCACACCCGCGCAGGCGGTGCCATGAAAATCCTCGGCACCGGGACTCGGATCCTCATCCAGCCCGTTGAAGTCATAGTCGTTCAGCAGGTCCACATTCGCCGCCAGGTCGGGATGCGTCACCTCCAGCCCGTCATCCACGATGCCGATGCGCACCCCGCCGCCCAGGTAGCTGTCCCAGGCAGGCACCACGTTCACATCCACGCCCGCCG
>CALDGV010000505.1 GCA_937941745.1 uncultured Prosthecobacter sp.
CAGCGGTGAACCAATCGCCGCCACCACCTCCGCAAAAAATGGATTGCCCATGCCGCCGCCTGCGCATCGCTGATGCCTTCAAAATTCACACCATACAAATCCTTCAACGCCGGCAGCGTGTAGCGATACACACTCATCGCCCGCACATCTGCAAACCCCGGCCTCGCCCGCTCCCACCACGCGGTGAACTTCTCCCTCGGTTGCCAGCCCGGCACCGACCGAAACCAGTTCAAGTAACTGTTCTGCCAGATCGGCACCAAGTTCATCACCTTCGTCCCATCCTCCGCTGCACGCCACCCCGGCAGTTTCTCCCACTCCCACAGATGATCATGCGTGTCGATCGCTGGAACCTTGTCGAGGAAGGATTTGATCACTCCATACGACTTCGGCAGCGTTTCCGCAGAGAAAACAGTGCCCGCAAACGCGCAGGCGCTCATGAAAATGGCGAGTGCTTTCATGTCCCGAGGCTATAAGGACACGTCAGGCACTGTCCATGTTTACTCCCTCCTCTTTCCTTGCGTTTCTAATCCGTCCAAGCGGAAACATTTTTAACCCTTTCGTATGGGTCAATGGCGTTTTGAGAAAGCCAAACTTTGAATGATTCGATGACAGAACATGCTATGCGCTGAAAGAACCCCACAGGATAAACAAGCCTGATGGCCTCCCCTCGACCTAGGCCAGATGGCATGATTTGGTAAATCGGATCTTGCTCGCTATCAGCAAGCGCCTCCCACCCATACCCAGGCTCTCTATACTCATGAACGAGGAAATTTCGATACTTGTAAAACAGTTGGAAATGTTGCGACGATTTTAAGCACTTTTTTTCTTCGCCGTGCATGGCAATTTTCTCCAGGCTCACCAATGGCTCATCAATCTCACTGATAGGAAAACTGGTCCCGTGACGATGCCTGATTTTTTGCGATGCCTGCATCCAGCCGAGCAACCAAGACAGAAGAATCAATCCCCTTTTCTCTCAAACGATCTCGCAGAATCTTTGTGCTCACAAGACTTCCCTCCAGCCAACTCCCGTGCTCACTTACAATTCCAACGAAGCGTTCAGTGTTACTGATTTTTTGGCCGTAATAGCGAATTCTAGCCATTGAATCCAAGATCGCCGAAAGAAGCATCTTTTTGTGAAGAGCTAGACCGAACTCTTTAGGTTCCCTGTCCATAAGACTTTCGTTGCCCTCAAGGCCAACAACAAGCTTCACCTGCTTGTGAAAGTAGGATGTGAATCGGTTGATATGCTCTTCAAGTGTAGTCATCGAACGATGTATGCTCCATATGATAGCAAGCACTGTGTTGAGTCACACCGTGATTGCTACTTCTTCCCCTTCTGCGCCGCAGCCGTGAACCAGTCACCACCGCCTCCACCGCCAAATGGATTGCCCATGCCGCCGCCGGAACTGCGATTGCCACCACCGCTGCTCGTGAAACTGCGCTGACCGCCTTGACCACCAGCAGCAGGCCGTGGACCGCTGCTGCCCGCCTTCTTCTCAAAGTCCGGCTTCGACTTCATGCTCAGCGCGATGCGTTTGCGTGGAATATCTACCTCCGTCACCGTCACCTGCACGCGCTGGGCCACTTTGACTACCTCCGCAGCATCACGTACAAACGTGTCGCTGAGCTGGCTGACATGCACGAGGCCGTCCTGATGCACGCCGATGTCCACGAAGGCACCAAAGGCGGTCACGTTCGTCACGATGCCTGGCAGCTTCATGCCGACGGTGAGATGCTTCATCTCGCTGACACCTTCAGCGAACTGGAAGACCTCGAACTGCTTGCGCGGATCGCGTCCAGGCTTCGCCAGCTCGTTCATGATGTCCTGCAGCGTCGGCAGGCCAACGTCCTCGCTCACATACTTCTTCAAGTCGATCTTCTGGCGCAAATCCGCGCGCTGCATGAGATCACTGACCGTGCAGCCGATTTCAGCGGCCATTTTTTCCACGAGTGGATAGCGCTCAGGATGTACCGCGCTCGCATCGAGCGGATGCGCCGCGTCGCGAATGCGCAGGAATCCTGCGGCTTGCTCAAAGGCCTTGTCACCGAGCCGTGGTACCTTGAGTAAGTCCTTGCGGCTCTTGAACGGGCCGTTCTCATTGCGGAAGGCCACGATGTTGGCCGCATGCGCGCTGTTCAGGCCTGAAACGTAGCTGAGAAGCTGCTTGCTGGCGGTGTTCAGCTCCACGCCGACGCCGTTCACCGCGCTGATCACCACATGATCCAGGCTCGTCTTGAGCTGGTTCTGATCCACGTCGTGCTGATACTGGCCCACACCGATCGACTTTGGATCGAGCTTCACCAACTCCGCCAGCGGGTCCATCAGACGACGGGCGATGGAAACAGAGCCACGCACTGTGACATCCTTGTCCGGGAACTCCTCGCGCGCGACTTCGCTGGCGCTGTAAATCGACGCGCCGCTTTCATTGACCATGATCACCGGAATCGCCTTCGGCAGGCCGATCTTGTTCACGAACATCTCCGTTTCACGGCTGGCGGTGCCGTTGCCGATGGCGATGGCCTGAATCTTGAAACGCTCGACCAGATTCGTCAGCAGCGTCTTCGCATGCATGAGGCTGTTGCCATCGCCCAGCAGATAAATCACGTCGTTGAACAACAACTGCCCCTGCGCATCGAGCACCACGACCTTGCAGCCAGTGCGGAAGCCTGGGTCGATGCCTAGCACGCGCTTCTGACCCAGAGGAGCCGCCAGCAGCAACTCAAGCAGATTGTCTGCAAACACTCGCACGGCCTCCGTGTCCGCCTTCTTCTTTGATTCGAGCCGCGCCTCGGTTTCCATGCTGGAGCTGAGCAGACGCTTGTAGCTGTCAGCGCAGGCCAGCTTCATTTGGTCGGAGCACGCATTGCCTCCTTTGACAAAGAGGTTTTCCAGCATCTTGACCGCCGTGTCTTCAGCAGGCTGGATGCGCATGAGCAGGAAGCCTTCTTTTTCGCCACGACGGATCGCCAGCATGCGGTGGGAAGGGATCGACTTCAGCGGCTCGCTCCAGTCGAAGTAATCGCGGAACTTCTGCGCCTCCTCGTCGGTCTCTTTGCCAAACATGACCTTGGAAACGACCGTGGACTGTTCCGCGAAGAATTTGCGCAGCGCCGCACGCGCTTCCGCGTGATCGCTGATGCGCTCCGCGATGATGTCGCGTGCGCCACTGAGCGCGTCGGCGGCGTCTTTGACGCGCAGTTCTTCGGTTGCGTGATCCGGGTTCACAAACTTGGCGGCTTCACCGCTCAGATCGACGCCCTGCGTCATCAAATTCGCCTCAATGAAGTCTGCCAACGGCTCCAGACCCTTTTCCTTCGCGATGGTGGCCCGCGTGCGGCGTTTCGGTCGGAACGGCGCAAAAATGTCCTCCAGCGCGTTGATGGTCTCCGCCTTGTCGAGTTTCACGCGCAGAATGTCTGTCATCAGCTTGCGCTCTTCGAGCGACTTCACGATGGCTCCACGACGGTCATCCAACGCCACAAGCTGCTCCATGCGCTCCTTCACGTTCAGGATCTGCACCTCATCCATTGACCCCGTGGCTTCCTTTCGATAACGGGCGATGAACGGCACCGTCGCGCCGCCCGCAAACAATTTGGCCGTCGCGCCGACTTGAATGGCCCGCAGGCCGAGTTCCTTGGCGACACGCTCGACGTGAGCGACATTGATGTTGAGTTCGTTGGCAGCAGACATGGTTGGGGAAAGTTCGAAGTTTCAGGTTCAAGGTTTCAAGCAGGATGCCATGAAACCCGGTTGGGAGTGGTGGAGTTAGCGAGAGCATCAGACCCGGCAACTGATGAGCTTCACATGTGAAAAACTTTTGTCGGAGGCATGGCTTGACAGTGCGTGGAGCTGGTGAGGCAAGTTGCAGATCGCTGTCTCGTGTGGTAAGGCGCGGCATGACTGTCACCCTAAACATCCCGGAAGAATTGTCGGGCGAGCTCACTGCCAAGCTTGGCAATCTGGGCCGTGCTGCTCTGGAGGCGCTGGCGGCGAAGGCCTACGAGCAGGACTGTCTGTCGCTGGAGCAGGTTCGCAGCCTGCTGGACCTCAAATCACGCTGGGAGGCGCAGTCGTTGCTTTCGCGGCTGGGCGTGTGGCCGGGCACCACTGCCGAATCTTTGCGCTCCGACCTGGCGACATTGGACAGACTCAGCACCCGTGACTGATGCTGATCATCTGCGACACATCGGCACTGTCCGCCTTGGCTGAAACCAGCCTGCTGCACTTGCTCCCACAGATGTTTCCTCGCGTGATCATCACGGATTCGGTTCATCAAGAATGCAGACATCCCGGCGCGCCTGATGCGATGCGCCGATGGCTTGCCCAAGCGCCCGAGTGGCTTGAAGTCGTTGCCGACCCGGCGCCATTGCTCCTGGAAACAAGCTCCCTTGGTCCCGGCGAAGCCTCTGCCATCACGCTGGCCTGGACTCAGCGACAAACGTCCGTGCTGATCCTTGATGAGAGGCGCGGTCGCGCCGTGGCAAAAGCACTCGGGCTTTCGATCACTGGCGCGATGGCTGTTGTCGCGGACGCAGCCCGACGAGGTCTCGTGGATTTCGAGGACGCTCTGCAACGTCTGCAAGCCGCGGGCTTTCGTTTGTCCACTCTCGTGATCGAGGAAGCTCGCGCCCGTTCCCATCAATCCTGATGTTCACGGTCTTGGAAAGCCGGATGCGTTGAATCGCGATCTATGCGCATGAAGCCCCTCTGTCTGTTCATCCTGCTGCTCAATGGCCTCGCCCACGGCCAAGACTGGCCCCGCTGGCGTGGCGAGAAGGCTGATGGTCGGTGGAATCCAGCGGGCATCCCTGCTGATTTCTCAAAAAAGGAGCCAGAACGGCTTTGGAAAGCGGAGATCGGCGCAGGGTTCGGCGGGGTGGTGGTCAGCGACGGTCTTGTCTATGTGATGGATCGTCAGAAAACCCCGCAGGAGATCGAGCGGGTGCTGTGTTTCGATGCGGAGAGCGGCAATGAGGTGTGGCAGCAGAGCTGGGAGGTGAGTTACGGCAGCATGGATTACGGGACGGGGCCGCGTGCCTCGGTGAACATCCTGGATGGCAAGGCGTATGCGCTCGGAGCGACGGGTGTGGCGTCGTGTCTCGATGCAAAGACAGGAAAAGTGCTCTGGCAGGTCGATACCGTCGAAGCCTGCGGCGCGAAGATACCGACCTGGGGCTTTGCGGCATCACCGGTGATCGATGGAGATCGTGTTTTGCTGCACGTCGGTGCCAAAGACGGCTCCGTCATCGCTTTGGACAAAA
>CALDGV010000506.1 GCA_937941745.1 uncultured Prosthecobacter sp.
CCAATGAAAGCTCCTCCGGGCGCTTGCACCCAGGCCAGTTTCAATCCTGGAGGCAGTCCCGTCACCTGGTAGCTGGTGATGGAGTAGTTCTGCGTCACGATCTCGTAGTGAAAGAAGTCGCCGACGTTGCCTGCCTGGTCGCCTGAGTAAACTTGAGGAAGCCGATAGACGTTGAGCAACGGATCAGTCACCCGGTTGAGGCTCAGCGATGTCATTTCCACCACCTGTGTCCGCGGTTGAACAACTCCCGCCACGGTGGCGGTGCCACTTTTGAAGACTGCCTTGACTGGAAACTGGTCGATCAAGTCCAGGTGCGCCCCTTCCTCAAGGAACACAGCATTATTGAATCCGAATCTTCCAGATGACAGGGTGCCGCCAGAACGGACATAGAAAAACTCCTTGTAGGCAGTGCCGCTGATTTCAACGGCCTGGCCCGATTCGACCACGACACCTTTGCCGTTTGGCAGGGCCATGCAGCTATAACCTTCCCCCTTGAGGATGATTGGAGATCCTGACGTCCCCTGAAAGTTCAAATCTGGCAGTTGGACCCGCAACTCCGTCTCGGAGACGATGGTAAACGCCGAGGCCGCCACAGGATCGAATGCCTCATTCACAAAATAGACCTCGCGCACCAGATCGAAGCCAGTGCCCTGCACCGTGACCCAGGTGTCATTGGCAGCCGAGTCTGGATCGTAGGACGCGATCGACAGCGGAACCTCATCAACGTAAACGCTGAATGCCCTGCTGGCGGTTCCAAACGAATTGGTCGCCGAAATGGTGACGGCAAAGAAGCCGCTCCCTGTCGGGATGCCTGACACCACACCGGTGGTGGGATGGATCGACAGACCGGGAGGCAGACCGGTGGCGGCGAAGGTCGCCGGTCCATTGTAAATCTCCACCTGAAAGCTCAGTGATGCCGTGGAGCTGGCCTCGATCCGGGTCGGACCATGCATGACAGGAACGGGTGTGCCGGTGACGGTGAGTGTGTAAACGAAGGCGGCGGAGCCCGCTGGGTTGGTGATGGTGAAGGGAATCGAATAGACACCCGGCGTGCTGGGATAACCCGACAACTTGCCGGTGACGGCATCGAGTGCCAGACCATGCGGGAGAGACGTCGCGGCGAACGTCGGCTGCGGGTAAGGCCGACTCACCAGCAACTGGTATTCAAACCGATCTCCCACCGCAGCCGTTCCGGAATTGGCACTGACGATCAAGGGCACCTGCCGCACTTCAAGGAGGGTCGGCAGCTTGGTCACGCGGATGTTGTTCACCACCCGGAAGTCACCACGTCCAATCGCGGTGACTCCGACGTTCTGAAGAACAATCGCATCTTCCGCATGAAACACCTGATTGCTGTTGCTGATGGTGGAATAACTCAGGTCGAGAAACCCTCCTGATCGCACGAAAAAAGTGTTCACACTCCCACCCATGGCCCGGGCCGATCCGCCTTCCTCGACCACCACCCGATTGGCAAAACCATCGCCGATCCACGCCCCGCCTCTCTTCACGACGAAATGCGCATCTGTTGCATGCCCAGCATCATGACCTGCGGTGACATCGATGGTGTTCGTCGGAAAGACCACGGCGAGACCTTGATCAGACTCCACGATGAGATTGCTTTTTTGGGAGGAGTTCTGCAGCACGTAGGGAACGGTTACGCGCAGCTCCGAGTCAGAGACGACTTGGAAAGCCTCCGCGTCGATCCATTCATGGTTGTTGTGTGAAAAATAAACGCCCCGTGTGCTCTGAAACCCAACGCCGTGGATCGTGATGATCTCGTGGGGATTGATCGTCGTGGGTGTGAAGGAAATGATCCGGGTCGGCCCGATCACGATCTTCAAGGTGGCCGCCAGTGTGTCCGAACCACCCGCGTTGGACGCACCGATGGTCAGCGGGAAGGTGCCTTGAGCACTGGCGAGTCCGGTCACCCATCCGGAGGCACCGTCCAGCACCAATCCGGAAGGCAGGCCATCCACCGTGAACTGAGTGGGCTGGTTTGAGGCGCTGAGTTGGAAATCAACCGGCTCGCCAACCTCGAACGAAAGGGTTCCCACGGGGGCCAGCACGGGTGGATTCGGGAGAATGTGAACCGTGAGGCCGAGCGACCCTGTTCCGCCTGCTCCGGTGGCAGTCAATGTGATCGGGTAGCTCCCCACCTGGCCGACCGTGCCACGCAGCTCCCCCGTGGCCACATTCAGCGTCAGGCCGGCTGGTAGTCCGCTCGCTCCATAGCTGTGCGCTTCCGGTTCTGAGGTGACTTGGTAGGCGATCTGTTCGTTGACGTGCGCTGTGATCGTCGCCCCGCTCGTGATCATCGGTGCGGGCGGCAGGATCGTCACGTTCACCACCGCCGAGCCTTCACCCCCGAGGTTGCTCGCCTTGACCACCACGGCAAAGCTCCCGCTTGCCGTCGGCGTGCCGGAGACCAGTCCACTGCCGCTGTTCACACTCAAGCCACCCGGCAGTCCTTCCGCTGCGAAAGCTGTCGGAGCGTTGCTCGCTGCGATGATGTAGCTGAAAACTTGTCCCACCTGTCCGGAGGCGGTTCCCGGACTGGTGATCACTGGAGCGTCTGGAGGATGAATCACCAACGCCAGAATCTCGCTGTCGCTGCCACTTTCATTCGTCGCCGTGATGGCCACTCCGAAGGTGCCGACTTCCGTCGGCGTCCCGGAGATCACACCACTGCCCGGGTTGATGGCCAGGCCAGCGGGCAGGCTGGCAGCCCCGTAGCTGGCTGGCTTGTGAGTTGCTGTGATCTGATAGTTGAATGCCTTGCCGTACTTCCCGCTGATGCTCAAAGGACTGGTGATTTCCGGCGGTGGCCGTGGCAAAATCGTCAGCATCACCGCCAGGGTCCCGGTGCCCCCTGTTCCGGTCGCTGAGAGGGTCAGAGGATAGCTTCCCACCTGCTCCATGTGGCCGCTGATCTCGCCGCTCATGCCATTGAGCGTCAGGCCCGCTGGCAGTCCGCTCGCCCCGTAGCTTTGGGCTTCCGGCTCGGATGTGATGTGATAACGAATCGCCTCATCCACGCGGGCGCTGATCGTCGTCCCGCTTGTGATCACTGGCGCTGGCGGCAGGATCGTCAGATTCACCACGGCCGAGCCTTCGCCGCCGAGGTTGCTCGCCTTGACCAGCACGGCGAAGGTCCCACTGGCTGTCGGCGTGCCTGAGATCGATCCGGTGCCCGTATTCACGGCCAGGCCTGCGGGCAGTCCATCTGCACCGAACGCCGTTGGATGGTTGCTGGCCGTGATCCCGTAGCTGAAATTTTGCCCGACCTGTCCCGCTGCCGTGCCTGGGCTGGTGATCCTCGGGACGTCCGGCGGGTTGATCACCATCGCAAGAGTCTTGCTGCCACTGCCGCTCTCATTGGTCGCCGTGATCGTCACCGCGAAGGTTCCCACCTCCGTCGGCGTCCCAGAAATCAGCCCGCTGGCCGTGTTGACGGCCAGACCGGCGGGAAGATCGCTCGCGCCAAAGCTCGTCGGCGCATGATTGGCGGTGATCTGGTAGCTGAATGCGGTCGCATAACTCCCGCTGATGCTCGTCGGACTG
>CALDGV010000507.1 GCA_937941745.1 uncultured Prosthecobacter sp.
TGGGTGCGGAGATGCCCGGGCTGGGTGCCAATCAGGATGAACTGCAGGCTGCTGCCCAGTGGCTGACCAGTGCGGAGAATCCTCTTTTTGCCAAGGCCCAGGTGAACCGCATCTGGTATCATCTCATGGGCAGGGGCCTGGTGGATCCGGTGGACGATCTTCGCCTCACGAACCCCGCCAGCCATCCTGCCCTCCTGGATGCCCTCACCCAGGATTTCATCCGCAGCGGCTTCGATCTTCGCCACGTCATCCGCACCATCGTGCTGAGCCGGACCTACCAGTTCGACAGTGCTCCTGATGACGCGCATGCAGCCGATGAGGCAAACTATTCCCACACGGTTCCCCGCCGGCTGACGGCGGAGCAGCTTTTCGATTCCTTGCACAGTGCCCTGCGCGTGTCCTCGTCCTTCGAAGGGATGCTGCCCGGAACGCGGGCTGGCCAAGTGCCCGGACCACGTGGCGGCCGTGGCAGTGCGGACCCAATGTCCCCAGAGGCTTTCCTGATCCAGTTTGGGAAGCCCAAGCGGGAGCTGACCTGCGAATGCGAGCGGGCCAATGACAGCAGCATCGGCCAGATCTTTCAGTTCATGAGCGGCCCTCTGGTGGGCCGGCTGATTCGTGACCCGGGCAACCGCCTGGCCAGTCTGGCCAGATGGGAGAACCCTGCCCAGGCTGTGCAGGAACTCTACTGGGCGGTGCTCACGCGTGCGCCGACCTCTGATGAGGCGAGGGTGATGGAATCCCTGCTGGCCTCCGCCAAGGATCGCCGGGCTGCGTTGGAGGACATCACCTGGTCGCTGGTGAATGCGAAGGAGTTTGTGCTC
This sequence comes from uncultured Prosthecobacter sp., assembly GCA_937941745.1. GTDB lineage: Bacteria > Verrucomicrobiota > Verrucomicrobiia > Verrucomicrobiales > Verrucomicrobiaceae > Prosthecobacter. Next base: position 825 of record CALDGV010000507.1, read on the forward strand.
AGGCGCTGAGCCGAGTTTTTCCCGGCTCGCCTCTTGTGCCCATCCCCGCCTTGCGGCAGTCTCGGCGGCCCCAATGAAGGACACCCTCGAAGATCTCGAGCAATACATCATCGACGTCATCATCCACAACCGTCGTGGACTGCGTGCGTCGATGCTTCGGCTTGTCTTTTGGATGCTTTCCGGAGTTTACAAGGGGGCGGTGAAGCTCCGCCTTTACCTCTACCGCGAGCGCTACATCCACGACCACCATCTGGGCGTTCCGGTGATCAGCGTGGGCAACATCACCGTCGGCGGCACGGGCAAGACGCCGGTGGTGGAGCTGCTGGCCAAGTCGCTGCGGGACCGTGGACGGCGGGTCGCCATCCTCAGCCGAGGCTACAAAAGCAAGCGCCAGCGCAAGCCGCCGCTCGGCTGGCGCATCGCTGCACGCCTGGGCCTGGCACGGAAGCCGAGAGGCTTGCCTCCCCGCGTGGTGAGTGACGGTGAAAAGGTGCTGCTCGACTCCCACAATGCGGGGGATGAGCCCTTCATGCTGGCCCACAACTGTTCCGGGGTGCCGGTGGTGGTGGATCGCGACCGGGTGAAGGCCGGGCGGCATGCCATCCGCAAATTTGGCGCAGACGTCCTCATCCTTGATGACGGCCTCCAGTACCTGCGCCTCAAGCACCGGCATGACATCGTGCTGGTGGACAAGACTGCCCCCTTTGGCACGGGCTACATGCTGCCGCGCGGAACGCTGCGGGAGCCGCCCAAAAGCCTGCGTCGTGCCAGCTACATCTTTTTGACCAAGTCGGATGGCGACAGCTCGGAGGTGATTCGCCAGATCGAGCGATACAATCCGGTCGCCGACATCATCGAGTGCCGGCACCGCCCGGTTTATTTTCAGGACATCCACACCGGCGAGCGCCTGCCCCTGGATGCCTTCAAAGGCAAGTATGTGGGAGCCTTGTCAGGCATCGCCGTGCCCGAGAGCTTTGAAAACGGCTGCCGCAAGCTCGGTGCCAAGGTTCACTGGCATGCGCGCTTCACCGACCACCATCGCTTCGAGGAAAAAGAGATCACCCAGTTCATCGAACGCTGCGTGAAGGCTGACGCCGATGCCATCCTGACCACGGAGAAGGATTACGTGCGCTTTCCTAAACTGCCTCCCGGAGAGATCCCCATTTATTTTCTGCGCGTGGAGATCGAGATCACCCGTGGCAAGGAGACCTTCGACCGGCTGGTGGACCTCATTGCAGAGCCGCGCCACGTCACCCAGGGGCTGGTGAGTGCCGAACTTGTGGAAACTGCCGAATGAACCGGCTCGTCATCAACCAGGACACCTATCCGGCGGTGCTCCAGGAGATCGTGCCTGCCGCCCAGAAGCTGCTCTGGCTGGTCACTGCAGACCTGAAAGACCTGCATGTGGCGCAGGGACGGCGGTTTGTGCCTTTTCTGCAGGTGCTGGCGGAGAAGATTCGTGAAGGTGTCGAAGTGCGCCTGATTCACGCCAAGGAGCCCGGCCCGCGGTTTCGTGCGGATTTTGACCGCTTTCCTGAATTGATCGAAAGCGACCTCTTCAGCCGCATCCTGTGCCCTAGGATGCACATGAAGTGTGTCATTGCCGATGGCCGGCTGGCTTACATTGGCTCGGCCAACCTCACCGGCGCCGGATTGGGGGCCAAAAGCGATCACCGGCGCAACTTCGAGGCCGGGATGGTGACGGATGATCCGGATCTCATCCAGCCTCTGATGAGTTTTCTGGACGCCTTTTATCTCGGAGACCACTGCCTGAAGTGCCAGCGTCGCGAGGTCTGCCCTGACCCGGTGGTCTGACAAGCGGCTGAAGCGCACCCCGGCTTGGGGAAGACCGTTTTTGGCCTCATTGCCACCGATCCTGCGAGCCCGCAGGCGGAGCTTGCGTTTACCCTCGGCACGGCCAAAGAAACCGTTCCCCTTTTCAACCTCGCTTATGAACCTGACCCGAACCGCCTACGGCACCTGGAGTGGTGGCCGCTTCATGCATTATGGAGAGCAGCTCTCCGAAGAGCATTACATGCAGCTGATGCGTGACTCCTTTGCCAAAGGCGTGCGCACCTTTGTCACCGCGGATGTGTATGGTGTGGGCCGTGCTGATGCTCTGCTGGGCGAGGCGCTCAAGGGCATCCCGCGTGAGGAATACTGCCTCGTCGGCATCGTCGGCCATGACATTTATGAGGGCATCCGCCAGGGCTCCCGCGGCTACCCGCGCTTCACCGACCCCGCGCT
>CALDGV010000508.1 GCA_937941745.1 uncultured Prosthecobacter sp.
TGAGGAGGCCATTGGCGGTGAAGTTCCCCGTGATCGTACCCGCCGCTCCGGTGTATCGCAGGGTATTGACCGAAGCGCCTGCTCCGAGAGCCCCGACGGCGGCGACATCGTAGTTTAGCAATCCCGTTGTGTCGGTGACATTCGCCCCAGTGGCTGCCGCCGTGCCACCGGTGTAGGCGACGATGGTGTCGCTGCCATTAATCGTGGCGTAGCTCGCCAAAGTCCCGGCACCGATGACGGCCCACGGACCGATGAGACCATTGACCAGCGAGCCGGAGCTGAGGTTCGGCATGGTGGTGACGACGCTGCCGACGCCCTGCACGAGCAGTGTGGCCCCGGCCCCGCGGGTGAAGGTGCCGGTATTGAGCGTGAGCGTCCGCCCCGTGCCGATGTTCCAGAGCTGCCCGACGGCGCTCCTGATTGTGAACCCCGACTGGATCGTCAGATCCTGCGTGGCGGCGCTCATATCGATACTGGTGCCGGCCGCCCCCGCGTCGAGCGTGAGGGTATTGCCGGGACCGATCGTGATGGCCCCGCCCGGGTTGGCAATGCGGATGCCCTGCCAGTTGACGTTTCCACCGAGGAGGGACGTGTTCGGCCCCGTCACGGCATTGGTCCACACCGCCATGTTGCTGCGGTCGGGCACGCCGCCCGACCAACTGCCGGTCAGATTCAGGTTGGTCGTGTTGTTTTGCTTGGTGCGATCCGCGGCCCATGCAGATGGGCTGAGGCACAGGACGGACACGGAACATGCGAGGACGGCAATCTTCCTCGACAGCTTGCTGCGGTTGCTTTTTGATGGCGTCATGGGGGGGGGCAAAGGCTAGCGCGTGCCCTGGACCAAGCAATGACGGACTGATCTCGGAGAAAGCCCAAAAAGCAGGACTCCTCCTCTGGTTACTTCCTAGTTTTTTCCAGGAAAAACATCCGGCAAAAGAGAAAGACAGCTAACCCAAGAAGTTGCGGTCCGGGGGCGGTTGTCGCGAATCTACTTCAACAAGCAATCGACACCGGAAAGGCTCTGGCTTAGGTCGTGCAATGTTCACAGGTCTAGTCGAAACCACCGGCAGTGTCATTTCCCTGGAGCCGCGCGGCGAAAGTGCGCGGCTGACAGTGAACGTGGGCGCGATGGCTTCTGAACTGGCGGATGGTGAAAGCGTGGCGGTGAATGGCTGCTGCCTCACAGTGTCGGCGAAAGATCCTTCAGCGCAGACGGCGTGCTTTGATCTGCTGATGCAAACATTGAAGGTGACGAGCCTCGGCGATCTCGAAGCTGGCTCCCTGGTCAATCTGGAGCGTGCGATGGCAATGGGGGCGCGATTTGGCGGGCATTTTGTCCAAGGGCATGTGGATGCGACGGTGAAGATCATCGACTGGAGCGAGCATGGGCAGGATCATCGACTGGAGGTCGAGATTCCCGTGGAGCAGCGCGGTTTGGTCATTCCGAAGGGTTCCATTTGCCTTGATGGCATCTCATTAACCGCTGCCGAGGTGACGGAGAGCACCGTGGTGTGCTGGATCATCCCACATACGTTTCAACTGACCAATCTGCACACGAAGAAACCCGGTGACCGCCTGAACGTGGAGTTCGACATGCTGGGCAAGTATGTGCGTGAGCTGATGCGGGCGATGAAGTGAGCGTCCACGAGGCCGGACAGGCCGTTTTCTTTTCCAGATGCCTGTTCTCGAAGTCGAATCCCTCACCAAAAGCTACGCGGAGCGCCCGATCCTGCGGGGCGTGTCCTTCAAGCTGGAGCAAGGCGAGCGTGTGGCGCTGCTAGGACCTTCGGGCAGTGGCAAGACGACGGTGTTGAACTGTGTCGGCGGTGTGGATCGCGCGGACAGTGGCAGCGTGACGATTGCAGGCAGTGTGCTCGGCGATTTGAGCGCGGATGGACTGGCGCAACTGCGGCGCAGGCACATCGGCACGGTGTTTCAGTTTTATCATCTGCTGCCGACGCTGAGCGCGGCGGAGAACAT
>CALDGV010000509.1 GCA_937941745.1 uncultured Prosthecobacter sp.
GTGGACGCTGGACCGCGTGAAGGAGTTTGGCATCAAGGAGGTCGAACTCGCCGGCACCTACAACCTCAACGCCGAGCAGTTCAAAGCGGAACTGGAGCAACGCGGCTTGAAGGCCGTCAGCAGCCACTTCCCGTATGCACGTTACAAGAACGACCTCGACAACGTCGTGAAGGAAGCGAAGACGCTTGGCCTCAAGTATGCTGGATGCGCCTGGATCGACCATAAGGACAGCTTTGACGAAGCCGAATGCCACGAAGCCGCCGCCGTGTTCAACAAAGCCGGTGAAGCGCTCGCCAAGGAAGGCATCACCATGTTCTACCACGCTCACGGCTTCGAGTTTGAGCCGCACGGCGACGGCACCTTGTTCGATCTCTTCATGCAGGAGACCAAGCCCGAGTTCGTCTCTGTGCAGATGGACGTGCTGTGGATCGTCTTCCCCGGTCAGGATCCCGCGAAGCTGCTGGAGAAATACAGCGGCCGCTGGAAGCTCATGCACCTCAAGGATTTGAAGAAAGGCGTGCAAACCGGCTTCCTCACCGGCAAGACCGACGTCGCCAACGATGTCGTCCTCGGCACCGGCCAGATGGACTGGGCCTCCATTTTCGCCGCCGCTCGCAAGAACGGCATCCAGCATTACTTCATTGAAGACGAATCCCCCACCTCCATGGATCAGATCCCAGCGAGCCTGAAATTCCTGCGCACGAACGGCTTCGAGTGATCCCATGTCTCGCCGCCTCCACGCCACCACCCTGCATGGCGTTTTCATCCTCTCCGGCATCTCGGCGCTGATCTATCAGCTCGTCTGGCAGCGTGCGCTGCTCACGATCTACGGCAGCAACGTCGAATCCGTGGCGATGGTCGTGGCGGCCTTCCTCGCCGGACTCGGCATCGGCAGTCTCGCCGGCGGCTGGATTTCCAAATCAACGAAAGCGCCGCTCGTGCTGCTGTTCGGCCTCGCCGAACTCGGCGTCGGAGCCTACGGCCTCGTGTCGCTGAAGTTGTTTGATGCCGTCGGCACCATCACTTCCTCTCAAGCCCACGGCCTTACCACCGGCGCGTTGGTCTTCCTGCTCGTGTTTCTGCCCACTTTGCTCATGGGAGCCACACTGCCGCTGCTGGTGGCCCATCAGGTACGCGACACAGCACACGTCGGCCAAACTGTGAGCCGACTTTACTTCGTCAACACGCTCGGAGCCGCGCTCGGAGCCTTCATCGCCGCGCACTGGCTGCTCGGCAGCTTTGGCATGAGTGGAACCGTGCGCATCGCGGCCAGTTTGAATGCATTGGCAGCCTTCATCGTGCTCCTTGCCCTGCGCAAAGCCCCCAAAGCCTCCGATCAGCGTTCTCCATCGCCCACTCCTGATCTCAAACCCCAAATCCCCTTCCCCACCGCCCTGCTGTGGTCCGCTCTGTCGGGATTCCTCGCCCTTTCCTGGGAAATCATCTGGTCCCGCGTCTTCAACTTCGCCAGCGCTTCGCGTGCGCCCGTGTTCGGCTACATGCTCGGCAGTTACTTGCTCGGTCTCGCGCTCGGTTCGCTGTTTAGCCCTTATTTGTTGAAGAAAACCGGTGATTTGAGATCAAGACTCGCGCGCTGGGTGCTGATGTCGAGCACGCTGGTTTTCATGGTGGCGCCGTTCACGGCCATCTCTGCTGCGATGGGTCATTGGGAATACGGCTTCTTTTTCGTCATCGCGGCGGGCACGCTGCTCGGCGT
>CALDGV010000510.1 GCA_937941745.1 uncultured Prosthecobacter sp.
ATCTGGCTGAGGATAAAAAGACTGAGGCACTGCCTTTGTTCCAGGAGCTCCTGCAGAGCAGCAAGGACAACGCCACGATCTCGGAAGCCGCCGTGAAAGCAGGCGTCCTGCTGGCTGAAACCGGCAAGCCCGACGAGGCACTGCCATTGTTTGAGCGGGCTCTGAAGATCACTGAAACCACTGCGGTCAACCGGAGCATCGCCCTGGTTGGCGTTGTCCAGGCACTCTTTGCCAAGGGCGATTACGAAGGTGTCATCAATAATTACAACGCCAATTCATCCATCCTGCCGGAGGGAGACACCCGGCCTAAGATGCTGCTCATGGTCGGCAATGCCTTCCGGATGAAGAAGAGTTACGCCCGCGCTGTCGAAACCTATGTCATGGTGGAGCAGGCAGATCCAACGGGTGATGCGGGCTTTGAAGCAGGTTACTGGAAGCTCTACTGCTTCTATCTCCTCGATGACAAGGACCTGGCTGAATTCGCCACGGCATTCATCGCCAAAAACAGCGAAATGCGCCCTGGGCATGAATTTCTCAACCTTGCCCGCCTCATTCGCGCCGACCACCATTTCAACAAACAGCGCTACGCCGAAGCAGCCGCCAGTTTCGCTGAGATCCAGATCGAAAAACTGCCCGCCAAACTGCAGCCCGGCATGGAGTTCAACAAGGCTTGGTCTCTCGCTGAGTCTGGAAGACATCAGGATGCCATCAGCGCCTTCTCTGACTTCCTCGCTCAAAACACAGCACATGAACTGACGGCCAAAGCTCTGGCACGGCGCGGCCTTACCTATCGCGATACAAAGGACCTGCCAAACGCCATGGCAGACTTCAAACGAGTTGCCCAGGATCATCCCAACTCGGACGCTGCCGAACTTGCTTATCTGCAGATGGGATTGATTGCGGCGGAGCAACGCGACCACAAGGCCACCATCGCCGCCTTCGAGGTGCTGGTGAAGAAATTCCCCACCAGCCCCGCCGCCGGACAAGCCTGGTTTGGAATCGGCCGCGCCCACTATTCCCAGCAGCAGTGGGAGGCGGCCATCCAGGCTTTGAAAAAAGCGATCGACACAGACCGCAAGACATATCTCGACCAAGCCAGCCAGATGATCATTCAGGCAGAGTATGTGCAGCAGAACGTCGAAGGACTCGGTCAGGCAATCGATGACTACCGCCGAGCCAACACTGCTGGCGTCGTTCCTCCGAATGTTCTGACTTGGCTGGGATTGAAACATTTCGATCTGAAGAACTATCCAAAAGCTGCCACCTATCTCAGCCTCGCAACGACGCCGGATGCTCCAGAAAACACCGACCCTCGTGTTTGGAACTACCTGGGCATGGCATTCCTCGAAACCAAGGATTATGAAAGCAGCATCAAGGCCACGGATTACTTCCTCAACGTGACTCCAGACGGAGCCCCGAAAGCCCGCGGGCTTCTCACCAAAGGAAGGGCTCTGCTTGGATTGAACCGTCATGATGACTCCGAAGCCGTGGTTCAGCAGGGACTCGCCTTCGCCAAGGATGGCAAGCCCCAGGCTCTGCTCCTGATTCTCGAAGGTGACATTCTGATGAGCCTTGGCGACAAGTTGTCCAAAGAAGGTCAGCCAGGGCCAGCACTCGAAAATTACACTGCCGCAGCAGGCAAGTTCATGATTCCTGCCCAGTTCTTCGATGATGAAGAAGTGACTCCAGAAGCCCTCGCAAAGGCTTCACAGGCATTGCAAAAGAGCGGTCAATCAGACAAGGCGGCTGACTTCGAGAAAACCCTGCAGCAGAAGTATCCCGCCTACAAACTGCCGGGAGCCTGAAACAGCAGGCAGCATCGAGAGAGCACCGCGCAGGCAACAGAAGATCAAGCCCCGGCTCAGCTGAACTGATCTGGGGCTTGGGGGAAATCAGGCCAGCTTTGCGAGCACTTTCGCCACCGTGTTTTCGACGGTGAGGCCATGCTTTTTGCGAAGTCCGGACACACTACCGTGCTCAACAAACGCATCAGGCCAGCCAATACGCACGACTGGAGTCTTGATTCCTGCATCGTTCAGGTGCTCGATGACCCCACAACCGAAACCGTTCATGAGCACGTGATCTTCCAGAGTGCAGACGACCTTCACCTTGGCAGCCACCTGCTCAATCAAAGCGCCATCGAGGGGCTTGATCCAGCGTGGGTTGATAAGGGCCACTGAAAGGCCTTTGGCTTCCAGTTCGGCCTTAGCCTTCTGCGCAACGGGGAACATCTCGCCAAGCCCGATCAGGGCGACATCGCTGCCATCGGCAACAAGCTCAGCCTTGCCGACCTCAAGAAGCTGCGGCTTGGCCTTCGGCGTCACACCTGGGCCATTCCCACGTGGATAACGGATGGCAATGGGGCCCTTGTCGTAGTTCGCCATCGTCCAGAGCATGTCCACGAATTCATCTTCATCCTTTGGCTGCATGTGCACAAGGCCGGGCACGCCACGCAGGTAGGCGATGTCGAACAGCCCATGATGGGTCGGGCCGTCATCACCACTCAAACCACCTCGGTCCATGCAAAGGCGCACCGGCAGGCTTTGAATCGCCATGTCATGAACAATCATGTCATAGGCTCGCTGCATGAAGGTGGAATAGATGGTCAGGAACGGGCGAAGCCCCTGGGTGGCAAGACCGCAGGCAAAGAGGGCGGCGTGCTCTTCGGCAATGCCGACATCAAAGTAGCGCTCAGGGATTTCCTTCTTGAAGACGATCAACCCGGTGCCGCCAGGCATGGCACCTGTAATCGCCACGATCTTATCGTCCTCTTTGGCGAAGTCGGTGACACTGCGGCCGTAAATCTGGGAGTAGGTGGGCTTGTCCGTTCCTGCTGTCTCTCCTGTTTCGACGTTGTATTTGCCGAGTCCATGGAACTTCAGCGGATCTTCCAGGGCAGGCTTGTAGCCACGGCCCTTTTCCGTGAGAATGTGGAGGATGACCGGCTCGTTCTGGTTCTTCAGGAAATCAAAGGTCTGAATGAGCAGTGGCAGGTTGTGGCCATCGATGGGGCCGTAGTAGCGGATGCCGAACTCATCGAAGAGTGTGCTGCGGTTGTGCGGGCCTTCACTCTGCGGAAGCAGGAGGCCTTTGGCCGTTTTTTCCACGCGCTCCGCCAGCTTGCGGGCACCATCACCAAGCATGAACTCGACGAACTTGGCCGCCTTGTCATGCAGGTTCGCAAAGCCGGGGTGGGTGGCGATGCTGTTGAAGTAGCTGGCAATGGCTCCGACGTTCTTGTCGATGCTCCACTCATTGTCGTTCAGGACGATGATCAGCTTTTTCGTGTGGGCGGACACGTTGTTCAGCGCTTCAAAAACCGGTCCACAAGTAAAGGCTGCGTCACCTGCAACGCAGACGACATGCTCGTCTGTTCCCTTCAAATCACGCGCTGTGGCCATGCCGAGCGCTGCTCCAACGGAAGTGCCTGCGTGGCCTGCTCCGTAGCAATCATGCTCGCTTTCACTCCGGAGCAGAAAGCCGTTCAGTCCTTCATACTGACGGATGGTATGAATCTTGTCCCAACGCCCCGTGAGCATCTTGTGGACGTAGCCCTGGTGGGCCACATCGAAGACAAACTTGTCTTTCGGCGTGTCGAAAACCCGGTGCATCGCCATGGTGAGTTCCACCACGCCGAGATTGGGTCCCAAATGCCCACCGGTTTCAGCCAGGGTCGAGATGAGCGTCTGCCGGATTTGCTCAGCAAGGTCGGGCAGTTTCTCCAAAGGCAGTGCTTTCAGGTCGGCAGGAGAGGTGATGGGAGGCAGGGAGGTATCCACAAGGTCAAAAAATAATAGGTCAGAAAAGCCGGATTTCGTCGCTTTCGCCACCGTTCTCCGAGCG
>CALDGV010000511.1 GCA_937941745.1 uncultured Prosthecobacter sp.
AATTCAAACTCCAAAGCCACGCCACCGGCCCCGCCGAACTCTACTGGACCACCGACCCCGAAACCATCCTCCCCAAAGGCAAACACCTCGACTTCGAAGTGAAACACGACGGCGAATGGCACGACCACACCATCCGCATCGACGAAACGAAGACGATGCACGCACTACGCCTCGATCCCTGCGGCGGTGAAGGCGAAGTGCGCCTGGAAGGGCTCGTTCTCAAAGCAGCGGATGGCAAGGTGCTGGCGAAGTGGCCATAAAGCACCCTCGACAGCCTCCAATGCGCGGCCAAAATGAAGGGATGGCGGACCAAACTCCCAAAGCATTCATTTCTTATAGTTGGAGCTCTCCACAGCATCAGTTGCGGGTGAAAAGCTGGGCCGACCGCCTGATCGCGGACGGGGTTGATGTGACACTCGACATCTACGACTTGAAAGAAGGGCACGACAAGTTTGCCTTCATGGAACGAATGGTCACAGATGAAACTGTGTCACATGTTTTAGTGATCTGTGACAAATCCTATTCGTCAAAAGCTGACGCAAGAAAAGCCGGTGTCGGCACTGAGTCGCAGATCATCTCCAAGGAAGTTTACGAGAAGGTTGCGCAGTCGAAGTTCATTCCAATAGCTTGCGAATTCGAGACTGATGGATCGCCGTTCTTGCCAATCTTTCTGAAATCACGGATTTGGATCGACTTCTCCTCTGACGAGGCCGTCAGCGAGAACTGGGAGCAGTTGGTTCGTGTCCTTTACGGAAAGCCACTGCATGTGAAACCGAAGCTGGGACGTTCTCCGGCTTTCCTTTCCAATGACTCGTCCGCACCTGTGAGCCCGGCAGCGACAAAATATGCAGATCTCAAGCAAGCCATTCTCCACTCGAAGCCTACTCTTCGATTATTTCGGTCTGAGTTTCTCGATGCTTGCGTGGAGTTCATCGACTTCCTCAGGATTCGAAAAGAACCGAATGTTCCCAAGCTCGGTGAGCAGATAGTGGCGGATTGCGGCAAACTGAGAACAATTCGAAATCTGATTGTTGATTGGGTTCTCTTCGAATCTTCAGCAAATCATTCGTCTGAGTTTGTAGACTCATTGATCGGGCTTTTGGAGAAGCTCCGCGAAATGAAATCTCGGCCAGAAGAGATCAATCCTTATAACGACAATTGGTTTGGTGCCCACTCGCTATTTGTCTATGAGACATTCCTCTACATCATCGCCGCTTTGATTAAACTTGGTCGAGACGATGTTTTGCATGACGTGTTCACGACACATTATCTTCTTCCTCAGCGAGAGTGGCAAGGTGACCAGCGCTTCAACACATTCGACTGCTTCTATGGCTACTCGGATGCATTGGATAGCGCAATAGTAAGTCCAGAGGGACATAGATACCGTTTTCCTGGTGTAGAACTGATTAAGCGACAGGCCGATCGTTCAGACCTTCCGTTCAATGCGTTGATTGAGGCAGAGCTGCTTGTGTTCATGATGGCTCTGATCACTCCCAACGCACACTGGTATCCAGGGACACTTCACTATGCCAATTACAACCTCAATTTTCCGCTCTTCGTTCGGGGAGCCCAGCGCAAGGGGTTCAGAAGGCTCGCTCAGATCACTGGCATTGATGACGCCGAGCGGCTGAGGAGTGAGGTCAAAGCAGGACATGAGCGGATGGGCGTCGCACGATGGGGTGAGTTTCGATTGAGCACAGGATATTGGAAGACCATGAACCTCGATCAGCTTGATTCCCTGAAGTAGTAGTATCCGCGAACATCATCCCATGCCCCGCTGTCTCATCGCCCTCGCCTTCCTCGCCTTTGGTTCCACGCTCGTCGTCGCACAGCCAAAGTCCAAAGCCAACCAGGCCAACACCGATGACATGTGGGTCACGTCGCCGATCCCGGGGCTGCCAACAGGCGTGACGCATCACACCTTCCGCAGCGAGTCGATGAAGCGTGACGTTGGCTACTGCATCTACCTGCCGCCGGGGTATGCGAAGGACACGGAGCGGCGCTACCCGGTGATTTATCATCTGCATGGCGCGGGTGGGAATGAGACGCGGAGCGTGTATTCGGCTAGTGTGCTGCATGAGGGCATCCTGGCGGGGAAACTGCCGGAGATCGTGATGGTGTTCCCGAATGGCGGACGCTCGACGATGTATCAGGACTCGGGCGACGGGCGATTCATGTCCGAGACGATGATGATCCACGAACTCATCCCGCACATCGACGCCACGTATCGCACGATCGCCGACCGCAAGGCGCGCTGCATCGAGGGCTTCAGCATGGGCGGACGCGGCTCGACAAATCTCGCCATGAAGCATCCGCAGCTCTTTGGCTCGCTCTTCAATCAGAGCGGCAACGTCTATCGCGTCTCCGAGGCGAAGAACCTGCCCAACGCCTACCTTGGAGACGATCCGCAGCGCCTGCGCGACAACGACGCCTTCCTGAACCTCGAAAAGAACCTCGACTTCATCAAAGCCAACCTGCGCATCCAAGTCGCGTGCGGCACCGCGGATCCCGATCATCTCAAAACCGTGCGCGAGTATCATGCGGCGCTGACGAAACTCGGCGTGACGCACAGCTACTTCGAAGTCGAGGGCCTCGATCACAATCAGAAGAAGATGATCGATGGCCGCAAAGCCACGTGGTTCGACTTCCACATCGAGTCCTTGAAGCTCAACGGCGTGCCTCTGCACTATCGCTGAGGCCGCCAAAGGTTCAAAAGCACTGGCTGTTACTTGCCGAGAGCCTTGCGAAGCACCGGTTCAAAGATGTCCGCCTGACGCATGAAGCCTAGGTCGCTGGCATGGGAGGCATCCGTGGCGCCTTCGGTGTCGTCGCCATACAGATGATCGCCCGGGATGTAGTGCAGGTTCTTCACGCCGTCTTTGATGAGGCTGTCATAGGCGGCTTTCAGCGCTGCATGGTTGTCGGTGTGGAACTGATGCTTCGCCGGGGTGATCCAGTCATTGGTGAAGCGGCGGTCCTCGACCAGGATGATGGGCGTGTTGGGCTTCGCCGCACGGAGCTGCTTGACCAGGGGAACGCACTTCTCCGTGACCATGGCTGGCTGCATGTTGGGCAGACAGTCGATCACGTAGCAGGCGGCATCCACCTGCACAAGGTAGTCGCCCACAGCCTGATCCATGCGGCCATTGCCGGAAAAGCCCAGGTTGGCGACGGGCATGTCCAGACGACGTCCAAGAATGCCTGTATGCACCATGCCAGGACGGCTGGCGCAGGCTCCATGCGTGATGCTGGTGCCGTAGAAGACAATCGGCTTGGCACGGGGAGCAAGGCCGGAGAACTTGCTGCCCTTCGGCACGCCGATCTTGAGGAACTCGGTGCCGTTGTAGAGCGGCAGATAGGCGGCGTATTCGCGTTCGCCGGGGGCGAGCCCTTTGATGATCTCCACCTTCATTTCCTGGGTGGAGGGCTTGGTGACAAAGACCCACTTCCAGCGTCCATCCTGGTCACGGGCATAGAGATCCACGCCGCTGACTCCGGTGGCAGGCATGTGCGGGAGCCCCAGCACAGACTTCATCACCTTGTAATGCACGTGAATGGCTTCGGCGTTCGTCTTGAAGCGGACGACCATGCCGGCGCTGTCGCGGCTGAGGCTCCACACAGCGGGAGTGACCTTGCCTTCAGCACTGGCAGGCAGGCGGTCGAACCAGCGTTTGCGCTCCTGATCGGGCAGGATGCGGCCTTCAGCCCCCCAGGTGGTGACGTCATGCCATTCCAACTCGGCCGCCGCGGCCTTGTTGGTGCCCATGGCGGGATCGAGCTTGGAGACATCGGGTGCCTTGGGAGCCTTGGAGGTCTGGGCACTGGCCAGACCCGCGGCCAGAAGAAGGAAAAGAAGAGGGCGCATCATGGTGAAAACGTGGGCGGAGATCACGGCCGCAGCCGCAGCATCCTTTCTCCAGATTGTCCACCTCAGGAAAAGCTGCCTCAAGCCACCAGCGGCAGGTTCGGATCCACATCCGCTTCCAGCGGCGAGGTGAAACCGCGCTGGAAACGCTGCACAGCCGCATAGGCGATCATGGCGGCGTTGTCGGTGCTCAGGTCCGGGCGGGCCAGAAGCAGGGTGAGCCCCTCCTTCTCACAGCGGGCAGCCAGCTTGCTGCGCAGGCCGCGATTGCAGCTCACTCCGCCGCTGACGGTCACCAGCTTTTCGCCGCACTGGCGGGCGGCGAGGACGAGCTTTTCCACCAGCACCTCGCAAATCGCCTCCTGCACGCTGGCGCAGGCATCTGCGAGAACCTGGGCATCCTTCAAGTCCAGCCTGGGAAGTTCGTAGAGCACCGCCGTCTTGAGACCGCTGAAGCTGAATTCCAGGCTCTGCCCATCCAGAAAACTGCGCGGGAAGCGGAAGGCATCTGCACGCCCCTGCCCGGCCAGCTTGTCGATCTCCGGACCTCCGGGATAGGGCAGGCCGATCATCTTGGCGATTTTATCAAAAGCCTCTCCGGCGGCATCATCACGTGTGCGGCCGAGCAGACGATAGCCTCCCACGCCCGTCATGTGCAGAAGCATGGTGTGCCCTCCGCTGACAATGAGCGCCACCGAACGACGTGGCGGGCCGTTTCCTGCCATGAAGGGCGAAAGCAGATGCCCCTCCATGTGATTCACGGCGATGAAAGGCTTGTCTTCCGCCACGGCGAGGGCCTTGGCCATGCTCGTCCCAATCAACAGGCTGCTGACGAGTCCGGGCCCGCTCGTGGCAGCAAAAGCCTGGATGTCTTTGAGACGGACTCCAGCCTCAGCAAGCACCTGCTCCACCAAAGGACGGACATGCAGGATGTGGTTGCGTGAAGCCACCTCGGGGACCACGCCACCATAGCGGCGGTGAATTTCCACCTGGGAAGCCACGGCAGAGGCCAGCACCTCCCCCTCGGCCGTGCAGATCGCTGCAGCGGTTTCATCACAGGAGGATTCGAGGGCGAGAATCATGAGGGGGGAGGCGTCTTGGCTAGGTCTGCGAGTGGTTTGAAGCAGTGGCAACCGCTCGTCAACCTCCGCCCACGGCGCGGCA
>CALDGV010000512.1 GCA_937941745.1 uncultured Prosthecobacter sp.
GGCAGCCCCGTCTTCACACGCTCCAGATGTTCTTTCAGCAAGCCACGGTCAATCTGCGCTTTGACGCGAAACATCAACTTCTGGCGTTCGCTCGCGGTCTCCACCGTCTTGGGCGTGAACTGCGCGACGCTCGCCACATACGAGACACGCGCCGGGATCACAAACTGCGGTGCTGCATCCAGGATGAGCCTCACCTCGCTGCCGAGCGCCACCCTGCCCGCCACTGTCTCGGGTAGAAAGAAGGTCAGATACACGTCACCTAGATCCACGAGGTTCAAAACCTTCCCCCCAGCGCCCAGCACCTCTCCTGGTTGCGTGATCAGATACTGCACCCGTCCATCGCGGGGCGCTTTCAGCGTGCAGTCATCGAGTTCGGCCTGCACGCGGCCCACAGTCGCCTGCACTGCCTCCACCATCACCTCTGCATCCTGCACCTGTGCGCTGGCTGCGGCCACAGCACCCCCGGCTGCCGCCACCTGCGCCTTTGCCGCCTTGATCGCCGCCTCTGCGCTTTTCGCGCGGGCACGATCATCGTCGAGGTTTTGTTCGGACACCGCATTCTTTGTCGCAAGCGATTCGGTGCGCACCAGCCGTTGCTGCGCCGCCTGCTCCTCGCTCTCGCGCTGGAGAACCACAGCCTCGGCTGCCAGTTTTTCGCTCTCCCGCGCCGTCACCTGCGCCTGGGCGGTGATGATCGCATTTTTCGCCTGCCGAAGCTTTGCCTGGGCCTCCAGAAACTGGGCATCCAGAATGTCGGTCTGAATCCGGGCGAGCACCTGGCCTTCCTTCACGAAATCCCCTTCGCCCACCAGAACCTCCGCCAAACGCCCCGGCACTCGGGCTGCGAGATTGATCTCGGTGGCCTCAATGCGTCCGTTGCCAGATACGACCCCTGGAGCAAGATCGCCCTTCAGGCCATGCCGCCAGAAAAGGACAGCCGCCACGGCTAAGACTAAGGCGAGCACGACGGCTACCGCCAAGATTCGGGATTTCAGCATATTCATCGTGTTAAATAAATCAGCGCAGAAGCGCGTTCATGAGGTGCCCCCCTTCCACTTTGGACCCTTGATCTATGCCAGAGATTCGCCGGTGCCATAGGTGAGGACTTCGGAAACGGAGAGGCGGACTTTGCGGGGCCAGTTGCCCGGAGCTGGATAACCCACCGCCAGGAGCATCACCGGCAGGTAGCGCTCGGAAATTTGGAACTCCCGCTTCACCCCTTCCGGGTCAAACCCGATCATCGGGCCGGAAACCAGCCCTTTCGCTTCGGCGGCGAGCATCAGAGTCATGGCTGCCAGCGAAGCCGACCGGATGGCTTCGTCACGCTGGGCCGCTGGGTTTGCATACATCTGGCCAGCCATGCCGACCATCCCGTCCACCACAGCTTGGTCGATTATGCCAGCCTTGACGGACCGACCTAAAGTTTCGGCTAGCTTCGTGTGGGCCAGCAGGTCGCCCAATACGATGAAGGTGACGGCCGCATCTATCACCTTTTGCTGGCCGTAGGCGACCGCTTTGAGTCGTTCTTTGTCCTGCGGCTCGGTGATGGCAACAAAGCGCCAGTGTTGCTGGTTAAACGAGGATGGTGCCTGTGTGGCGCAAGCGACCAATTCTTCGATTACGGTGTGCGAGAGCGATGTGTCTGGGGCAAACTTGTTGGCCGAGATTCGTTGATTGATGATTCCGAGTGTGTGCATGTCCAAGTGTGGTGAGTATTTGGTGGTGGGTCAAAAAATCGCGCGATCACCACTCACCTCCCAGCGCCTTGATCAGGCGGACGGTGGCGATGTGGCGCTGCGCGGAGATTTGGGCGGTCTGACGTTCCGTAAGGAGGCGGGTGCGCTCGGCGTCGAGGAGTTCGAAATAACTGAGGGTACCACGCTCATAGGACTCGCGAATGAGGTCAGTGGCTTTGGTGGAGGCGGTGAGGGCATCGCCGATGGCGCTGGCCTGCTCGCGCAGGTAGCGGGTTTGGGCGAGACTGGTCTCCACATCGCGGATGCCGGTGAGGACGGTCTGGCGGTAATTCGCGATGGCTTCTTCGCGGGCGGCTTTGTGACGCTTGACGTTGAAGTGGATGACGGCCCAGCCGGTGAGCGGGAGGCTGACGCTGGGGCCGATGCTCCATACTTTGCTGTTGCCGGTGAGCAGGGTGTCCACTTCTTTGCTCAAGTAGCCGCCGGTGCCGGTGAGACGGACGGCGGGGAAATAGTCGGCGGTTGCGACGCCGATGTCGGCATTGCGGGCTGCGACGATGCGCTCGGCGGCGGCGATGTCCGGACGGCGCTCCAACAAGCTGGCGGGGATGCCTGCGGGGATGACGGGCGGGGCTTTGGAGCCGATGGGATGCTCGCGAAGGGTGAAGCTGCTGGCGGGCTGGCCGCACAGGAGGGCGAGAGTGTCGCTGGCTTCCTGACGCTGGCGCTTTACGTCGGCGAGTTCAGCCTTGGCAGTGGCCACTTCGGTCTGGGCTCGGGCGAAATCGGTCTCAGGGATGGCTCCGGCTTTGAACTTGTCGTTGAGAAGGTTCACAAATTTTTCCCGCAGGGCGATGGTGCGGCGCAGGGCGTCGAGTTCGGCATCGGCGGCGCGGAGCAGGAAGTATTGTGCGGCGACATCGCCAGTGAGGGTGAGGATGGCGCTGTGGTAGCTGGCGGAGGTGGAATCGGCGGTGGCACGGGCGCTCTCGACTTCGCGCCGCACCTTGCCCCAGAAGTCTATCTCGTAGCTGAGGTCGATGATGGTGCTGAAGCTGTTGACGCGACCACGCGGGATGGTAACGGGCACGGGGGTGGGCAGATTGCCGGAGAACTGCTCGCGCTTGGTGTCGCCTTTGAGGCGGATGTCGGGTGTCCATTCGGCGGCGCTGATACGAGCGGCGGCGCGGGCTTGATCGACGCGGGCGGCAGCGGACTTCAAGGATGGGCTGGCTTGAAGCGCGAGGGCTTCGAGGCGGTTGAGTTCGCTGTCG
>CALDGV010000513.1 GCA_937941745.1 uncultured Prosthecobacter sp.
TCCGCCGCTCAGGGCGGCCCTGGCCGGCATACTTGGCGGCGGCATAGCTGGAGGGTGTTTCAGGCATGTCCTGCAGCCAGCCTGCGATTTCTCCAAGGAAGCGCTGACGGCTTTCCGGGCGGGGCGGCAGTTCCGGCCAGTCGCTGGCAGGGTCGGTGGGGTAGATCCAGGGATAGTCGGTGGCGCTGACCCAGGGCAGGCTGTCGAGCGGCAGGCGCAGCCCCATCGGCGAATCGCCGGGGATGAGGTGCAGGGTGTCATCGCGCACGAACCAGGGGCCGCTCTTCCAGCGCAGCTCGCTGCCGTGATCCACGCGCTCCAGCGGCAGGATGTAGCCGACGACTTTGTCGAGCCCCTGCTCGAAGATGCGGGCCAGCCGGGCGCGCTCCTCCTTGTCCTTCAGGTTCGACTTCAGCGGGTCCACGTTCACCGGCAGGCGCTTTTCCCTCCAGAGGTAGTAATAGACATCCTCGTAGGCTTCCTTGAGCCAGCGGGGATTCACCCCCAGCGCGGTGGAGAGGGCCATGCCAAACCGGCGGGCCTCGTTTTCCGTGTGCCCGTAGTCCTTCGATTCATCGGCGATGAGGCGGTCATCCTGCCAGACCGGAACGCCATCCTTCCGCCAGTAGCAGCCGAGCGCCCAGCGCGGCAGGGACTCGCCTGGATACCATTTGCCCTGGCCGTAGTGAAGCAGGCCGCCGGGCCCGAACTGATGCCGGAGGCGCTTGATCAGCTCGCCGGAAAGCAGGCGCTTTTTCGGGCCCACGGCGGCGGTGTTCCACTCCGGGCCGTCCATGTCATCAATGCTCACAAAGGTCGGCTCGCCCCCCATCGTCAGGCGCACATCCCCGGCGATGAGGTCGCGATCAATCCGATGGCCGAGCTTCTCGATCTCCGCCCACTGCTCCGGCGTGTAGGGCTTGGTGACGCGCGGGGATTCAAAGATGCGTGTTACGGCCATCTCGTGGTCGAATTCGACCTCGCACGGGTCCACGGCGCCCGAGATGGGCGCGGCGCTCTGGGGATCCGGCGTGGCGGCCAGCGGCAGGTGGCCCTCACCCGCGAGCAGGCCGGAGGTGGGGTCCAGGCCGATCCAGCCTGCGCCGGGCAGATAGACCTCACACCAGGCGTGGAGGTCGGTGAAGTCCGACTCGGCCCCGCTCGGGCCGTCCAGGCTCTTCACATCGGGCTTGAGCTGGATCAGGTAGCCGCTGACGAAACGTGCCGCCATGCCCAGGTGACGGAAGAGCGTGACCAGCAGCCAGGCCGAGTCCCGGCATGAGCCGCTGCAGAGCTCCAGCGTCTCCTCCGGGGTCTGCACGCCGGGTTCCATCCGGATCGTGTAGCTCAGGTCCCTCCACAGCATCTGGTTGATGCCGACCAGAAAGTCGATGGTCCGAGGCCGGGTGTCATGGCCAGCCTCATGCATGGCCACGTCCGCCTCCGGCATCACGCCGTGCGCGTGTGGGTCCTGGGTTTCCGAATGCGGCACCGGGGCCGGGTGCAGCGGCGCGTGCCCGTTCATCAGCTTGTGGCGGATCTCCCGCAGGTAAGCCGTCACCAGCGGTGTCAGCGGCAGTCGGCGCTGAAAGGGCTCCAGCTCGTGGTTCAGCGCGGGATCGTAGCGGAAGGGAAAATGCTCCGCCTGCGGCTCCAGGAAGAAATCAAAGGGGTTGTACACCGCCATCTCCGCCACCAAGTCCACAGCCACGCAGAATTCCGTGGTCTTCTCCGGGAAGACGAGGCGGGCCAGGTAGTTGCTCTGCGGGTCCTGCTGCCAGTTGATGAAATGCTGGCCGGGCGTCACCTTCAGCGAATAGCTGAGCACGGGGGTGCGGCAGTGCGGCGCGGGGCGCAGGCGCACCACCTGGGGCGAGAGGGTGACAGGCCGGTCGTATTTATACCGGGTGACATGACGAAGGGCGACGTGGATGGCCATGCTGGGGAGGTTGGGGGATCTCCTGATCTAAGCACGGCTCGTGCCATCATGGACACGGGAGTCCGCCCGCAAGGCTCACGACCTCAAATGCAATGCCCTAGCACCTTCGCTGTTCAGAGCGCCACCGGCTGGCCGGCATGAGCCACGAGCTGAGGGTAGTCCGTCATCTGCACCAGATGGATGCCGTAACGCTCGGCGATCAGCGGCGACTCCGAATCAGGATAGACATCCCGGTAATAGACCTCCTTGATGCCGTAGGCGCAGATCATCTGCATGCAGCTGGTGCAGGGCATCGTGGTGCAGGCGATGAGCTTGGCCGAACCGCGGGTGAAGAGGCTGCAGAGGTTCACCTCAGCATGCAGCATGTATTTGCGCCTAGCTTCGCGGTCATCCCAGAAGCCTTCGGGGGCATTGTAGCCGGGGGCCAGGCCATTGTAGGCCGTCCCGATCACGCGGTTGTCGAAATCCAGCGCTACCGCGCCGACCTTCCGGTAGGGGTCTTCCGAACGCAGGCTGGCCACATGGGCCAGGGCCATGGCATACTCCGAAATGCTGAGACGGTTCTTGGGGGTTTCGATCATGGCTGGAGGGGCGGGTGGACATGAAAAAGGCCGTTCGCTGGAGACGAGACGGCCTTTGACGTGGGGCAGGGCGGATCAACCGAGCTTGGCCAGGCTGTCATCCAAGGCTGCGATGACGGCGCTGATGCTGGCTTCGGACTCGTCGCCCATGTTGCTGATGCGGAAGGTCTTGCCCTTCAGCTTCCCGTAGCCGCCATCAATGATGAGGCTGTGGTTCTTCTTCAGCAGGCCGATGAAGGCGGCGACATCGATGTTCTTGTTGTTGGCCACGCAGGTCAGGGACTTGGAGCGGTAGCCTTCAGGGGCGAAGAATTCGAAGCCATGGCGATTCACCCACTCATGCACCATGCCGTTGAGCTTGGTGTGGCGGGCGTAGCGGTTCTCCAGACCTTCGGCGAACATCTTCTTGAGCTGATGACGCAGGCCGTAGATCAGGCTGATGCAGGGCGTGGAGGGCGTCATGCTCTTCTCGCCGTTGGACTTGAACTCGAGGAAGTCGAAGTAGTAGCCGCGGTCGTTGATCGTGGCGGCGCGGGCCATGGCGGCCTCGCTGGCGGTGAAGAGCGCCAGGCCTGGAGGCAGCGCGAAGGCCTTCTGCGAGCCGGTGAGCAGCACGTCGAGCCCGAGTTCGTCAAAGTTCACCGGCACAGTGGTGAAACCGGAAACGCTGTCGGTGATGAACATCACATCGGGGTACTTCTTCTTCAGCGCGGCGATCTCGGCGATGGGGCTGAGGACGCCTGTGGAGGTTTCGTTGTGGATGAAGGTGACGGCGTCGAACTCACCCGTGGCGAGACGCTTGTCGATCTCCTCAGCGAGGATGGGCTGGCCCCATTCGACCTGATAGGCCTCGGCTTCCTTGCCGCAGCGCTTTGAGACATCGAGCCACTTGTCAGAAAAGGCGCCGTTGCAGCAGTTCAGGACCTTCTTTTTGACGAGGTTGCGGATGCTGCCTTCCATCACGCCCCAGGCGGAGGAGGTGCTGAGGAACACCTGCTGCTTCGTGCCGAAAAGAGTCTGCAGCATGGGCTGGATCTCGGCATAAAGGTCCTGAAAGCCCTTGCCGCGATGGCCCATCATGGGCTGGGCCATGGCTTCAAAAGTGTCGGGGCTGACCTCGACGGGACCGGGGATGTAGAGTTTGACGTGGCTCATTGGGAGGGAAGGGGGAGGCGAAGATTAGGAGGGGATCAGGGGATGGCAAGCCCGTAGGCATCAGGCAGGCCAATAAGCGTCATTACGCCTGTGGCGGCGGCTTCAGGGCGTTTTGCGGGTCTTAAACCTGCGGATGTCCCGCCAAGGCCGCCCTGATGCACTTCCTGCAAGGCTTTTCAGCCTTCTTCGTATTGCTTTGCGTGATGTTTGAATACATCACACCCGTCGTAAATCCCCCCTGATGACACCTCTTTCTTCACGCCCGCTCCGATGGCTGGGTGGCACTGCCCTTTGCTTCAGCTTTCAAGCCGCTGCCGCCGCTGCGGATGCCCCCGTCTTTCCCCCAGAGCAGATTGAATTCTTTGAGAAGGAAGTCCGCCCGGTGCTGGCGGAAAACTGCTACGACTGCCACGGCAGCCACAAGCATGGGAACAAACACCCTGAAACCTGCGCTGGCAG
>CALDGV010000514.1 GCA_937941745.1 uncultured Prosthecobacter sp.
TGCCAAACCGAACAAGCCTCCAATGACCCTGATGAAAGTTGACGCAGCCTGGTGCGGTGGACCTGCATTGGGCTTGAGCAAATGATCTTTTACATCGGTAGAATTGTCTGGTCGCTGGTGAATCTCAACCCCACCATTAGACGTCTCAGTGGCACCTCGAAAAGCAACTCTCAAGCCGAGGAATCCGATACAACATAGAAGGATCGCGATCATGCCGACGCAGCCATAACAGCCATCAGCAGTAGTGCTGCAACCTTCATTAATTTCCTGTGTCTTCGTTACTCGGATCGGTGCGGTAGGCTCGCCTTTCGGTCGTTCCGGGTTCATCACAGGTAGAGTTTAAGGACAATCACAGCTTTTGTTTTCGAGCGAGTGCGGAGAGCTTAAATTCATCTTCGATAGCACGGAGAAAATCCAAATGGTCATGCTCATCAAACCATGATGATCTTTCCCAATCTCGAATGAGGTTGGATTTTTGATTTGAAATCATGCACTGAGTTTGGATCAATTTGTCCGTTCTCATCCTGGCGTTTCTTGTGCCCTTTGGAAGATCCTCGAGTGACTCCCATACATCTTGAATCAAGTCTTCGGCACGCTGCAACTTTCGCAGCATGCGTTCCAGAACAGGTTTTGAAACACGGACCGATGATTTTTTGGCGCGCATGGGATTAAATTCATTCGTGGCCACACAACGTCAATGTGACGATTGCCATTTTTGCTACACTACCGCCTTCAATAACCGCGCCAGATACAGGCTCGCGGTTTTGCCGACTTCAACGACTTCGGCGTGATGCAGCGTCTGCGGACGCAGACCGGCGGCCCAGAGGGTGCGCATGGAGATGTCGGCGACTTCCATGCCGAGCTTGAGCTACACTTTCACAGCCTTGGCGCTGGCAGCCGCCACGCCGGTCACCTGCTTCATCAAGCATGCATAGTGAGCCAGCCGTTCGGCACGGCTCATCGCGTCCAGCTTACGGCTGGTGGTCTCGCGCCACTGCCGGGAGGCGGCGACGGCATCAAACGCTTTCGGTGGTGTTGCCATAGATCAATTGGAGTGGGTTGATGATACGCACGGGCGGGTAGCCCTGCAAGAGGTTCACCGCATTGAAGCCGGCCTCCCGCTGCACATTGACGAGATGCTTGAAGTTCCAGCTCACCAGGAAATCCAGGCGTGAAACTGCCACGACGGCGACATGCCGGGCATCATCGGTGTATTTGGAACTCACCACGGATGCCGCCAGATAAGCCTCGGCCAGCTCTTCCATCTCTTCTGTCACCATGAGCAAATTTGCTGGATCGGCGAAGGTACGGTGGAACAACTCGCGCACTTCATCAGGGGCTTGCGTGATTTCGTCGAACGCGATGATCGAGGTCTGAAAGTGAAACTGCCCCGCATCTCTCAGTCGCCATAATTCCTGGGTAGCGTCTTTCCATTCATCATCGAAGTAGCCACCGATGACCGAGGTGTCGAGATACAGCGTGGGAGCATGCATGCGCGTAATCATGGCATGTTCTCCTGTCATTGTCCCGCCTTCATTCACACCAC
>CALDGV010000515.1 GCA_937941745.1 uncultured Prosthecobacter sp.
ATCATGAAAACGATTCTCTCCATCCTCGCCCTGTCCGCTCTTTCCACCAGCCTCTTTGCGGGTGACGACTGCAAGAAGTGCTGTTCCGACAAAGGGAAATCCTGCGCCACCTGCTGCAAGGATGCAGGAAAGGCCTGCGGCAAGGATTGCTGCAAAGAAAAGTAATCGCGGCTGAACTTCCGTGATTCACGACGCCGCCGTCATCCATGTTGTGGGTGACGGCGGTTTCTTGTTTCTGCAGGCAAGGTCAGGCTATCACGATGCTTCCTCGCACCGAATGCCGACCGAGCGACCGTGGGCATCCAGACCCTCCACTTCAGCAAAGGCACGCACGACGGCTTCGGATTTGGCGCAGGCTTCCGGGCTGAGCCGGATGATGCTGGTGCGCCGCTGGAACATGTCCACAGTAAGGCCTGGGAAGGATTTCCCAGCACCACCCGTGGGCAGGGTGTGACTGGGTCCGGCGAGGAAATCACCAACGGCCACCGGCGAGTGATTGCCCAGAAAAATGGCCCCAGCCGTTCGGATCCGAGGCAGGATCTCGCTCTCGCGAGTGGTGATGAGCGACAAATGTTCGGGCGCATAGGCGTTCACCAAGCGCGCAGCTTCCTCCAGGGTGCGGGCAAGGATCAAAAAGACTCCTTTTTCCAGCACGGGCCTCAGCTGATCCTGACGACTCAG
The DNA here is from genome assembly GCA_937941745.1 of uncultured Prosthecobacter sp. Lineage (GTDB taxonomy): Bacteria > Verrucomicrobiota > Verrucomicrobiia > Verrucomicrobiales > Verrucomicrobiaceae > Prosthecobacter. Next base: position 682 of record CALDGV010000515.1, read on the forward strand.
GCTCTGGCACTGTTTTTCCACCTCCTGAATCACCGCATCGAGCAGGCTTGGACTGTCAGTGATAAAGCCTGCCTGGCTGTCCTTGCCGTGTTCAGCCTGGGCCAGGATGTCGGCAGCGATAAAACGTGGATCACCGGATTCATCAGCCAGGATCATCACTTCGCTGGGGCCGGGGAGGAGGTCGATGGAGACCGCTCCCAGGCACTGGCGCTTGGCTTCGACCACATAACTGTTTCCCGGCCCGACGATTTTGGTCACGGGACGAATGGTGGGTGTGCCGTAAGCCATGGCCGCGATGGCTTGTGCCCCACCGACTTTGTAAACTTCCGTGGCTCCTGCCAGCTTCAGCGCGGCCAGAAGACCTGGATTGACCCGGCCATCGCGACCGCAAGGAGTGCAGACCACGATTTCTGGCACTCCTGCCGCTGCTGCCAGGGTGACAGTCATGATGGCGGTGGACACCAGTGGGGCAGTGCCACCCGGGACGTAGCAGCCGACACGTTCGAAAGGGTGGTAAACCTCCCCCACTTCAGCTCCCTGCTCGTTGGTGCCATGCCAGTCCTGCCGCATGCTTCTGCGGGAGAAGGCAAAGACGTTGCGGTGGGAGGCCTCCAACGCCGCCCTGAGTTCTGGCGATGCTTGTGCCCAGGCCTCGTCGATTTCCTTTTGACTGACTTTCAGCGTGTCTGGCGTGAGCTGGGCTCCGTCAAAGCGGGAAGTGTATTCGAGAAGAGCCTCATCTCCCCTGGTCCGGATCTCCCGAATCACGCTGGAGACGACTTCGCGGACGGTGTCACTGGCCTCAGCTCGGCGGTCGAGGTTGGCGAGGGTTTGTTCCCAGTCGGAATCGGTATGGCGGAGTATCTTCATGGCGGCTTGTTTTCCCGGTGGCGAAGCTGCGCTTGGCGTCAACGGGCGATTTTGCCTGCCACTGGGAGGTCTGGATATACGAGCCGCAGGAGAACGCAGATGATCAGTGCTTCCTGGAGAAGTTCAGCCAGACGCGCTGGTAAGTGTAGGCCATGGCAAGGATGCCGATGCCGAGAATGATGGAGCGGGCTGGGTTTCCTGACGGGCCGGCGCTCATGGCATTGACCGTGGCCACTGATGCAGCGGCAGGCTGCGGTGTCGCAGCTGCCGTAACGCAGACGAGGGCGAAGGTAACGCACCCGAGCCAATAAAGGACGGAACGCATGGGTTGGTTGGGTTTTGGTGGCGAGCTTTGTAGCGGTAACCACTACGTTGGGAAAGCGGGAAAGGTTGGTCAAGATAGATGACCAAAGTGCCCCGGCGCATCTTCGATCAAAGGCTGGCTCCGATCCTGGCAATCTTCATGCGCAGATTTCGCATCCTGCCGACACATGCCTTGACCCTCGTTGTCCTAGTCCTACTCTCGCCGCCTTTCTCCCCCGACGATGTCTGCCACCGAATCCCTGATCCAGCTCGAAATCCGTGTCCTTGACCTCGTCCGCAACGAGGTTCTTCAGACTCCGCCAGGCTTTACGGTCGAAGGAGATCTGTTTGAAGCGGGTCTGGACTCCATGGCCATCATGCAGCTTCTCCTGCTGCTTGAGGAGCATTTTGGCTGCGCGATTCCGGCGGGAAGTGTTTCACGAGCTAACTTCAAGAACGCCAAGGCGATTGCCGCCCTGCTTGTAGCGCAGGGTTATGAAGTGCTGGAGGAGGCTCCAGGTCAGGTGGAGGCGGCACAGCCAGTGGTGGAGCCAGTTTCCCAGAAGGTGGAGCCTCCCATGAAGACTTCGGCTGAGGCGCCTGCAACGTTGGAAAAAAGGTCCACGCTGCCTCTGCGTGACTGTGATTTCTTCACCCATGCCTTCGATGAGATGCTGCGCAAGGCGGGGCAGGGAGGGCACATTGCGCATTCGTTCATTGAGCTGGACCGTGTGCCTGATGTGGAGGCGTTGAAGAAGCTGCTGGCCAGCCTGCCGGAGCATTTCCCCTTTCCAATTTTTACCGCCCAGCTGAAGCAGCCTTCCTTCTTTTCTCTGCCGCGCTGGGAGGCTGCCAGCAATCCACGCCCTCTGGAGCTTCACTTGTGGTCGCAGCAAGGTTCGCCGGGCCGGCTGGCAGATCATGGCGCCGGAACCTTTGAGGATCTCCAGACCAAGCTGGACGACATCATCAACACCTCCCTGCCGCAGCATGACGATGGCTGGATCAATGTGCGCTTTGACCTCGTGGAGAAGGCCGATGGCAGCTGCGTGTTCGTCTTTTCCTGGAGCCATCTCATCATGGACGGCATCGGGGCTGAATTTTTCCTCGTGGAACTGAACCGCCTGCTGGGGGGGGGCGGCGAGCCCGTGCCGGCTTTTGATCTGACCGATCTGGCCGACCCCCGCGGCTGGGGGGAGCGATGGAAGACCGCCAAGGTCATGCCAGCCTTTTTCGATGAGGTGATGGCCAAGCCCTTTGAAGCGCTGGGATCAGCCAAGCTCTCCGAGGGGCGTGCCCACTTCCAGGTCATCACCCTCAGCGAGGCTCAGACCCAGGAGGCGGCAAGACGCAGTGCGGAGATCTCCGGGCCGCTGATCAACATGCCCTTCCACCTTGCCTGTGCCATGCGTGCCCACGAGGCAGTCTTTGACCATCGGGGGATCAAGCCCGAGTCCCTGATGTGCTGCGTGCCCATCCAGGTGCGCAAAAAGGGCACGCGAGGGCCGCTGTTTCAGAACCATCTGACGATGTTTTTCTGCAATCTCCTGGCGGATGAACTGAAGACGCTGGAGTCGGCCGCCGGCTCGCTGCACCGGCAGCACACCCGCTTCATCAAGGACAAGATTGGCGATGCCTTCCGCGATCTGATGTGGATGATGCGCCCGATGCCGCCCTGGCTGCACATGTTCTTCATCAACTTCCACATGAAGGGCAAGTTCAGCTCCTTTTACCACAGCAACACCGGCCCCTTCGCGCCCGAACTGACCCATTTTGCCGGCGCCAGCGTGACGAACGCCTATCACGTGCCCAGCTTTTCCGACCCTCCTGGAACAGGCGTCTTTGCCAATGAGAAGAACGGCCGTCTCGTGCTGACGCTCTGCTGGCGTGAAGGCACGCTCAAGGAGGGGGAACGGCAGATCTTCATTGATCAGCTCATGTCCGATCTCGGTGTCCGTTGAGGGGCGATCCTTTTGCTTGCCGGGATCCATGCCCGGCGGAACTGCTTCCCACCATCCAATACCTGATCCATGCCGAGCCTGCTTGCCGTCTATCTCCACGATCTGAGCCCTTATGTGATCCAGTTCGGGGGAGGTTTTGCCCTTCACTGGTATGGTCTGGCTTACGTGCTGGGATTTTACCTGACCTACCGGGTGATGATCATGCAGGCGCGCCGCGGCATCTGCGAGATCAAGGAAGCCCAGGTCGCTGATTTCATCACCTTGGTGGCCCTCTTCGGGGTCGTGCTCGGCGGCCGGGTGGGCTACATGCTGCTCTATGACTGGGATCATTTCATCCAGGAGCCCTGGCTGTTTCTGATTATTTACAAGGGCGGCATGGCCAGCCATGGCGGCATCTCTGGCGTGGCTCTCTTTTGCCTCTTGTATGCGCGTCGGCACAA
>CALDGV010000516.1 GCA_937941745.1 uncultured Prosthecobacter sp.
TCACCGCCGCCTTCGGCTCCTTGAGCGGCTTCTCGCTCGGCAGCGCCTCCTTCGGCATCAGCAAATCCGGCTCCACAATGAGCCTGACGGGCTTCGCCGCCAGTGTTCCCATCCCAGGCTTCACCGCCAGCGCGCTACCTGTCTCCGGAGAGGTGCCCAGCTCCGGCGTCATCGCCTTCACCGGCGGCGCGCTGTCGCAGGTCGCCATCGGGCGCATCATCCTGCGCGGGCCATCTGGCGGCAATTTCACCGGCATCACCCTGCGCAGCGACACCGGGCTGCGCATGACGGCGGGTCAGTTTCACCTGACCAACCTGCTGGCCTCCGTCGCCAATTTTGCTTCGAATGTCACGCTCACCATCCCTTCGAGCACCACGGCGGACGCCACCTTCGCCAGCTTCACCGCCTCGCCGAATCTGCGCGGCTTTGGCTTTGGCTCGTCGGACATCGTTTTTGAACGAGTGGGGGGAGTGAACCGTGTGCGCTTCACCTCCGGCGGCTTCACCCTGCCCTCCGGCCCGTCCTTGTCCGGCTTCACCGGCACCATCACCTCCTCCGGGGCGGTGTCGCTCGGAAATGCCAGCGCCTCGCATTCCTTTTACGGGTTCCCCGTCACAGCCTCCTTCTCCCTGGCCAGCCAGACGGGCAATTACACCACGCTCGTGAGTGGCACCTCTCCGCGCGGCTGGTGGCGACTTGATGAGAAAGCGGGGACTTCCATCACCAACTCCGGCAACGCCGGCTCCGCCCTCAACGGCTCCACGGCATCCTCCAGCACGCTCCCGCTGCAGAGCGAACCCTCCGCCTTCGACGATGGCACCGGTTCATCCGTGCGCTTCGACGGCGTGAATGATTCTTACAGCATCCCGCATCACGCCGAGTTCAACGTCACCATGGCCATGAGCGTCTCCGCATGGATCAAAGTGAACGCGTTTGATCGCGGCTGGCAGGCCATCATCACGAAGGGGGACAGTTCCTGGCGTCTCTCGCGCGACGGATCGAACAACACCGTGGCCTTTGACACCAACCATAGCGACGGCATCAAGGCACTGGCGGGCACGACCAACGTGAATGACGGCCAGTGGCACCACGTCGCCGGTGTCTTCGACGGTTCGCGCAAGTACCTGTATGTGGACGGCAAGCTGGAGGCCACCTCCGAGGTGAGCACACCGCTCAGCACCAACAGCTTCAATGTCATGATTGGCGAGAATGGCCAGGCCACGGGCAGGTTTTGGAACGGCTGGATTGACGAGGCTGCCTTCTGGAACCGCGCCCTCACCGCCGCCGAGATTCACGAGATGCAAAGCCGCGTCAGCGGCCTCGCTCTCGCCTTCAGCGGCACCGCAAACCTGCGCGCCGCGTCTCCCGTGTTCCAGCCCGCTTTCTCCGGCCGCGTCACGGCGGCGGGCGAGTTCGATCTGCGCGCCAACGACCTCAGCGCCACGCTGCTCGGCTTCGGCTTCAATGACATTGATGTCATCTTCCAGCGACGCCTGCTGCCTTCCAGCACCGCAACGCTCACCGCAGGAGCCACTCTGAACACCCTGCCGCGCTACCCAGGCAGCCTGCCTTTCGATGTGTTTCAGACCTCGCCGCGTTTCACCGCCAGCTTCATCTACACGCCGGCCTTCCCCAGCGGTGGCAGCACCAGCGCCACGCTCACCGCGAGCAATGTCAACACCAAGCTCTGCGGCTACCAGCCGACCGGCTCAGGCTACACGCTTCAGCTCACCGGAAACCTCGGCACCAACCAGAATCTCTCCCTGGCGAACTTTGAGTTCGGCCAGTTCGGCACCAGCGAGATCACCAACATCGGCTTTGGCCCGCTCAGCGGCACGATTCAATCTAATGGCATCTTGTACATCGCCCCGGTGATCCGCAATCTGACCCTGCGCAACCAGACCGCCACAGGAGCCACCATCGCCTTCAGTGAGGCCGGGCTCTATGTGGACGCGCCCTTCACCCTGCGCACCACCATCGGCGGCACCCAGCGCACCTGGGGTGCGGTGACTTTTGGGGGGCTCATCAGCCCATCCGGCAGCTACGATCTCACCGGCAGCGGCAGCATCGGCATCGGCAACAGCCCTCGCTTTACCACCAACAGCTTCGCCATGCGCTTCCGCTCGCCTGATTGGGGCACATGGACCGTCGCGCCGCAGAGCGGCGTGCTGCCGCAGTTCAGCTACGGAGGCATCACACCCATCGTCGAAAGCTTCGGCCTCCACGCCGACGGCTACACCTTTGTTGGCAAGGCCAGCGGCGCGAAAGAGTGGTCGAGGCGCGATCCTCTGCCAGTGGAGGATTACTTGTTCTGGGTGCTGCGCTTCGAGTTCGACTTCGCCAACGACAAGCTCGAAGGCAACATTGACGGCCAGACCGACTGGAAATGGAAAGGCATCTACCCGAACGGCACCCGCGGGCCGGAGCACATCATCAAGCTCGGCGGCAAGGTGGGCACCGACGGAAAGTTCATCATCAACGGCACCACCCGCGTCAGCGGCACCTGGCCGGTGGACTTGGGCATCTTCAGCGGCAGCGACGGCTGGAACGTCTTCCGATTCGACGGCTCCTCCGGCTACTCCTTCCCCAGCGCACCGGCCAAGTCACCGCTCTGGTGACCCATGCCCGATTACTCATTCACCGGCAGCAACTGCAACGCATCCAGGATGACAAAGCCGTCTGTGCGGGCATTTCGGATGGTGAGGATCGTTTCGATGCCTTGTTTCAGCTCGACCATGCCGATGCTGCGGAAGGCCTCCCCGACCAAAAGCGGTCGCGTTTGATCCACGAGCATTTCGATAACCTTGTCGCCGTCTTGAATCGACACCGGCACATTCGTTGCCCGCGTTTCATGTGCCGAATAGGCCATGCGGAGATCGTATTTTCCTGGCTTCGGCGCTTTGAAACGGAAAGTGGCGGAGGACTGGCCGTCGCCGTGCTGGTCATCGTGCAGATAACCGGTGCCGATGTGCGGCTTGAAGTTCGAGGAGCGGCTCCATGGGCCTTTTAACTCGGCTTGAGCATCATCCAGCACGATGCCAGGCAGCGTTTTTGGGTCGATGTTCATGACGCCTTTCGGTTCGGGTGGAAGATCGGGCAGCACCGGCAGGTCGAGCACCTGCTTTTGTGCCAGCAGGCGTTCACGAAGCGCTGGGTATGGCAGCTTTTGCACGGCGATGTCTTGTTTCGCGCTCAATGCGGCTGCGATGCCGGCACTTTGGCCGAGGATCATCCAGGTCGGCTCCACACGGATCGAGGACATGCCGACGTGCGTGCAGGAAAGCGCCACGGGCACGAGAAGATTGCTGCACTCGGCTGCCTTGGGCGTGATGGCGCGATAAGGAATGTGATATGGATAGCCGTGCTTCCGCCCCGCCATGCGCACCGGCATGATCGTGCCTTCATTGACGACGAATCCTCCCGTGCCGACGCGCTGGCAGTCGTGCGAGTCGATGGGGAAGGACGACACGACGATGGCATCCTCTTTCTTCGGCTCCTCCATGATGTCCTTTTGCGAAACGATGTATTCGCCAATCATGCGGCGACCCTCGCGGACATAGAGCTGTGGTGACCAGTGGCCGTAGTCGGCGAATTCATCGCGGCAGAGGCCCAGTTCGCTTATTTCCTTCCGCAAACGCTCCGGAACGGCCGCGTCGGTGGTGAGGAAGTGATACAGCTCCAGCGTGTACTGCTTGTGCGCCTCCCAGATCGCCGCGCGACCTGCCTCATCCGCCTCGCTCCAGCCATTGCAGGCACCGACCAGGCCCATGGAGAACTGTTTCCCGATGCCGTTGTTCGCATCGAACTTGTTTCCCGGCAGCGGATACAGATCCCAGAGGATGTGAGGCCGCTTTTCCTGCGCAAAGTAACGTCGCACGAGCTCAAAGCGGGCTGGATCATATTTTGCGGGCTTCGGAAACTGCACGCGGTTCGCCGCGTCTTTCGTCACACAGAGACGGAAGCTGTAAACCATCACATTCTTGTCTCCTGCGTCCTCCGGACCCGCATCGGTCGTCGTGATGAGCGGCAGCGGCTTGCCATCGGCTCCGAGGCCAGATATGGCCATCTTCGCTTTCGGATATTGCTTTCCGGCCAGCGATTCACCGAACTCCTTCCGCCCCTCGCGGCCAATCGTCCAGTTCACACCTGCTGCCGCCATCAAATCGCCCTCGTAGGTGCCGTCGATGTAGGTTCTGGCCCCAAAATCGCCCTCTGAGGTGATGAGCTTTGTGATGCGCGTGCCGTCTTTAGTCACTGACTTGAGCACACGCTTCGTCAGCACTTTCACACCGGCTTCATCGAGCATTTCCTTCGTGATCTTTGCCGCGACATGGGGCTCATAGGTCCAGTGCGTGTGATCTTTCTCGCTCACTTTGTAGGGCAGCACGATGCCGCGCTGCTGGTAGTCCTTCTCGATACGTGCGTGCCATTCATCAAAGAGTCCCATCACTGTGCTGCGCACCGTCTGGTTCGAATCCGAGAAGCACAGCCCGCCCGTGTTCACACCGCCGACGTGTGCCGTCGGCTCCAGCAAAATGACCGAGGCGCCTTCACGGGCTGCTGCGATGGCAGCACAGAATCCCCCTGGTGTGGCTCCATAAACAATCACGTCCACCGACGTGGCGGCTTGGGCAGTGAATGCGAAAACAAGAAGGGCAAGAAGACGCGACATGCCCCCAAGTAGGACATCCAGACGTCGTTTTGGACACTTATTTCATCCGTTCCAATACCACCTTGTGGGCTGTTTCTTGAAGAAAGCGCGCAAACTCCGCATTCAGGTCTTTTGGGACGAAGGCGAGGCCGACAGGACTTTCGCCAAAAAGCACCTCATACCATACGCAGGCGCCAAGATACTCACCTGCGAGGTTTGCGTGATGGCCGTCCATGCTGAGCACGGTTTTTTTGCCATCCTTCGACTTCGCCCAACGCCAGCCAACATGCAGTGAGTGGGTTTGCTGGGGGAGTTTGGGCTGTTTCGCCGTTTTGGGATCAAAAGGCTTCGGATCCGGCTTGAAGCCCCATTTGGGGTCTGTGTCAGCGCGGAAGAAGGCATCGCCCACCGGGATGACTTTTGCGCCAAACTGTGTCGCGAGCTTATTGTAAGCCGTCGTGATGCCGAGATACATCTCCTCCTGGGTTTTCGGCTCACCCGGCTTCGGTTCCTTCACCGAGAAACGCGGATCATCGACGCGGTAGGCCCAGGTTTGATGAATCAGCAGCTTCGCCTGTGGCGCGTGCTTCATGATCAAATCGCGCAGAAAGCCCGCATACGGCTGGTAGGTGGCGAAGTCGTGGCTCTTGATGCTGGCCTGCTGGATCGTGACGTAGTCCCATTTGTCGGCGGTGAGGTTGCCAACGAGATCTTTGCCATTCGTGTAAAGCCGCGCCCTGCCTTCCGCCTTTGTTTTGTCCGCGTGCACCTGAAATGAAGCGCCGCCAATCACCAGCGCGTTGTGGATCAGGGTGTGCCCGCCAGCCTCGGCCAGGTCATCGAGATAGTTTGTGGCGTTGCGCGAAAAGCTGTTGCCGATGGTGAGGATGCGAACAGTACGCTTTTCCGCAGCCAAACAGGCAAAACCCAGGTGCAGGACGATGATCAGGGAGAGGTATTTCAGCATGATTGAGTGATGAGAAAAAGGATGCTCTGCAAGGTGCAGCACCCAGGAGCAGACGATCGGAAGGTCGTCGAGCTATGAGCGACAGATTTACAGCTGTCTTCCAACGCTGTTGAGGTGTCACCTCAATCCTGAAGCCATGCGACCGGGGGCTTTTTGCCCGGTGGCGGCATGCAAGCCGACAGCGTGCCCGAGGCAACTTCCTCAAGGAGCGTCCGATGGTCCTTCTCCAGCGAGAGCCAGATGACGGGCAGGGATTTGTCCTTGGGTTCGATGACCAGAAGACGGCCCGATCTGATCTTCACGACGAGCGGATGTGTGGCATCTACTTCCACGCGCAGAGGATCCCATTGCTTGTTCCGTGTCCACTCCAGGAGCTCCCTGGCCGTGACTGTCAGATGACCCTGGTCTGCGGGAACCAGCTGATGTGGATGATTGAGCTTGGCAGAGCCGATCCCTGGCAGCTCCATGGTTTGCCATGCAGGTTCCCTGGCGCTGCAAGAAAGCATCCCAAGGGATGTCAGGCATGCTGGAATCAGGCGCAGCAAAGAGGTGAGAGACATGGGCGGGGCTTTGGGGAGCTGGTGATGACGCGAAGATGCATCATCACCAGCGGCTTGGTTCAAATTCAGACAGCTTCAAGGAGGAGGGGTGGCCCCGGGCATGAACTTGATGTCATCGAGGAGGATGGCGGAGTCATAGATGCTGTCACCAACATCGGTGCAGCTGAACTTCAGCACCAGAGTTTTCCCTGCATAGGTGTTGAGGTTCAGCAGGGAGGTCCGCCATCCGGTCTTGTAAACACCTCCCCGGTCAAAGCCCACATCTGCCGGACTGACACCTCCCGCCAGGCTGTCCACAGTTTCGCCGAACAGAGGTGTAAAGGCCCCGACGGCTCCTGTGGTTGGGTCAACGACAGCGACACTGACGGAGAGGGCATCCTGATAGACGCTCCCGACATACTCCAGCCACTCCTCGGAATACATGTTCCAGCGGAAGCTCAGCACCCCGCCTTTGTCAGGCACGCACATGCGCTGCTGGATGCTTCCGGAACTGGTCGTGTAACCCAGTCCTGTGGAGATGATGCCCATGAACTTGCCTTCCGTAGGATTCGTTGCACCCAGGC
>CALDGV010000517.1 GCA_937941745.1 uncultured Prosthecobacter sp.
GATGATTATGCCGCGCAGGCCTGGAGGTTCCTGCAAAGGGCCAAGTCAGGTGAATTGCCTATGAAATGGGACGAAGCGGATGAAAGCCTGCGCGTCTATGACCCTCAAACCCGGGCCTTTGCCGCCTACAATCGCGATGGCACCACGAAGACTTTTTTCCGCCCCAACAGCCCCACCTACTGGCAACGTCAGCCGGGCAGGCTGATTCGACCCGCTGAGCTGCCTTTCAAACCATGAAAACCACCTCCCACCAGCACACCTGCCCCGTCTGCGGCTACGACAGGCTGCACGAAGCCCCCCGCAGCAAGTCCGGGGGAGCTTCCTTCGAAATCTGCCCTGCCTGCGGCTTCCAGCATGGCGTCAGTGATGATAACGACGGCATCACCTTTGAGGAATGGCGTGAAGACTGGATCAGCCGAGGGATGGAATGGAGCAGCAAGGGCATTCCCTGCCCCAAAAGCTGGCAGCCCGAGGCCCTGCTGGGCAGAGTGGCCCTGAAGCGGCGAAGTGACTGAACCTGGGGCGGAGTCCCGTCTTGCCACGAGAGCAACCGCGCCTAAATGGGGCACATGTCGCGTCTTGCATGGTATGTTCACCGACTCCGGGCGATGAGCCCTGGAGAGGTGGCTCATCGGATGAGGCAGCGCTGCCGACAGCTTACGGAAAAGGCCTTTCTCCGCAGGATCCAGGCCTTTGATCCTGGCATCGCTGATGACAAGGTGCCTCGCCTGCCGCCGCCTGCCACGGCCTCACCTGCCCTGAAGCAGCAGCTGGCAGAGGATGCTCAGCGCCTGCTGCTGGGAGACTGGCAGCTTTTTGGCAGCCGAAGGGCGGAAGTGGGCGCGCCACCATGCTGGCACCGCGACCCCGCCTGCGGGGTGGTCATCGCGCACGACATTCCTTCACGAAAGCTGGACTACCGTCGCCTGCCAGATGGAGCAGATGCCCGGACCATCTGGGAAATCAATCGCTGGACAGAAATGACCCGTCTGGCGATGCACGGCTGGCTGAATGGAGACACCAGCGCCATCCGCACCGCGCAGTTGTGGCTGGAAGACTGGTGTGAGCGCAATCCACCCGGCATTGGCATCAACTGGACCAGCCCGCTGGAGGCGGCGCTGCGCCTGATCAACTTCACCTGGTTCGATGCGCTGGTCACCGCCCATGCAGGCATCGAAAGCCGTCATGGCCGGATGCTGCATGAGCATCAGTCAGCGCTCAGAAAGCGGATTGTGCCCATGCATGCCGCCTGGATCTGGCGGTTTCGCTCCACCGGCTCCTCGGCGAACAACCACCTGCTGGGTGAGCTGGCAGCCCTGGTGCTTGCCACCTCCCGCTGGCCCGGGATCAGCCGGCTTTGCTGCACGGCCGAAACAGCCTGGGATCTGCTGGGACGCGAGGTACTGAAGCAGTTCTCCAATGATGGCGGCTCTGTGGAGCAGGCCCTGCACTACCATGTGTTCGCATTTGACCTGGCCTGGCAGGCGGCACGCGCCGTGGGCTGCCGAGCCGGGGAGGTGCACGACCGGCTCGTGCTCGCGGCCCGATACTTTTTAGCACTCGGCCAGGGCGCGGAATCCTGGGATTTTGGCGACAGCGATGACGCCATCGTGCTGCCGCTGGCACTCCGCCGTGGTGACACGCTCGAGGAAATACGCCGTTGGCTGATGGGGGAGGAGTGTGCACTTCGCTGGTGGCTCGGCCAACCTCCGCAGCCCGCGCTGAACCAGTTCACCAGCGGACTCAGGGTGCATGAATGGCAGGCTTTCCCCGCCTCCGGCATGGCGGCACTGCGCGCTCATGGCTGGGTGGCCCGTCTGGATGCCTCGCCACTGGGCTTCGGACCCCTGGCTGCTCATGGCCACTGCGATGCCCTGCACGTCTCGGTCTGGGATGGCTCCCAGGCAGTTCTGATCGATCCCGGCACCGGTGGCTACCACGGCCATGCCGGTCTGCGGGCTGAACTGGCCGACTGGTCGGCACACAACGGACCACGCCCAGACCCGGCGGGGTTTCGCACTCCCCGGCGCATCGGGCCGTTCCTGCAAATCCAGCATCATCGGGTGCCCAGGCTGCTCGCGGAAGGGAACACGGCGATTGCCCACCTCGAACATGAGGGTCATGCCTTTCAACGCCAGGTGCGCCGCCAAGATCAGCATCTGGAAATCCGCGACACGGAAGATCACCGCCGCCCCTTTGCCGTTTCCTGGTGCCTGCCACCTCATGCCGAGGTGAAAGCCATCCAAGCCAGCTCGGATCCCACTTTTACCGTGAAAAAATCGAACCAAGCCTGGCTGATCACCCTTCAGGCGCCCGGAGCCGAGGTCGTGCTGGAAGAGCGGCGGGTATCTCCCGCCTATGGCAGGATCGAAACTGCCCCCGTCATCACCATCAGGAAGATCCGTTCAGGTCTGGTGACCAAGATTCAGCGGTTGCCCGGAGCCGGCACCACCTTTCCCTGCTGAGGTGAGCTGGCACCGGCAGAAACTGCACCGCATCCGCGATCACCTCTTTGTCGAGCTCCGTGCCTTCGTTGGAGATCCGCACCCAGCCTGCCCTCCCTGCGGCAAAAGGAAAGGTGCCCAGCACACGGAAAAGGCGGCCATGCGGAGGTTCTTCCTGCTGATTGATCCGCAGGCTCGTCTCGCCTTCCGCATGATGGATCGTCACCAGGGTGCGGGTGGAACGCCGCACATTGTAGCAGTGGGCCAGCCGCACCTCATACCAACCTGGCTGCGGTAGGCTGGGGGTGAAAACGGCCGACTTGCTCCCCTTCCCTGACTTCATGTCATGCACATAGCCAAGGCCCACATACGGCGGCGTGTGGGTGGAATACTGCCAGTCTCCTGTCAATTCCGCCTCCGTTTCATCGACCACGATGCCTGGCAGGGAGGCGGGTTCTGAAACAATGAAGCGCACCATCTCAGGCCGATCCACCTCACCAGGAGGGTGGGTGTTTGGAAGCGCCTTCGGGTGTGGACGCAATGGCTCGGAACCCGCTACCCAGGCCACCATGAGGATGGCCAAGCCCAGAAAAGATGTCCGCAAGATCATGCCTGGATGCTGAAACCATCTCAAAAGGCCGCAACCAGAAAGCCAGCAGCAGGACAGCGCCACCAAAAGAGGCCCGATGGAATGCATCCACCGGGCCCCCTTCGGGAAATGAAGCTCGAACTCAGTTCACCGAGATCTGGCGCGGCATCGCCGTCGCCTTCATCGGCAGGGTCAGGCTTAACACGCCGTCCTCAAGGGTGGCGGTGAGCCTTTCATCATCCACCGGCGTGTTCACATGCAGGCGGAGCTGATAGTTCAGCATGGAAATCTCCTGATGGAGAGGCTTCCACTCCGCTGGCAAAGCCGCAGCGCGTTCCCCGCGGATGCTCAGGACATCCTCGTGAAACTCGATTTTGACCCCGGATTTGGGCACACCGGGAAGATCGACCCGGACGACAAAGGCATTTTCCTGGCGCTCGATCTGAAAGCGCGGCTTCTGGAGGTTTTCCGTCACACCCGTGTTCGAGGCAGTAGGTGCAGCAGCGGCGGTGTTGGAAGGTGGGCAGCAAGTGGTGTTCATGGCTTGGAATAAAGAAGGGGTTGGATGAGAGAGGTCTGGGTCAGTTCACCGTGATGAGCCTGGGTTTGCGGTGCTCCTGCTTGGGCAGGCTCACGGTCAGGATGCCATCCTCCAGCCTGGCACTGATCGCCTCTTCCTGGACGGCATCCGGAAGCGTGATTGAGCGGCTCAGGGTTACGGAGGAAGTGTTCTCGCCGGCTCTTTCACGCCGCTCTGCCGTCACGGTGAGCACGCCCTCACGCAGTTCGACCTTCACGGCGTCCTTCTTCACGCCCGGCAGTTCAAAGCGGGCATAGAAGTGATTCGCATCTTCATGCAGGTCCGTCGCAAGGCGGGCATTCGAGGGGGAGGCGGTGGAGGGAAAGAAGTCCTCCAAAAGCTGGGCCATGGCCGGGAAACCGGCGAAAGGATGGCGCAGCCAAGGGCCAAAGTCGGAGACAGAGCGGCCGAGGTTCAAAGCAGGATTGGAACGAATGAGTTTCATGATGGGATGAGTAGGTTTGAGAAGTCTTTAGCGACGCAAGGAAACAGGTGCAGCCGCAGTGCCAGGGACATTCAAATTCTCGCAAATCCTTGATCGTGAGATTATTACAATTTCATAAATCACTTCCGGAGAACCTCTAACTGCGCCAAATCGGCTATTTTTGCCCATTTTGAGACACTCCAAATAAAGTCGAAATGTCACTTTGAAGAATGACAGCCTTGCTCAAGGAGAAAAAGCATTGGGCAGAGGCGGCCAGGCGGCTCAAAGTGCCTCATGCTCGTTTCCGGCCAGCCTTTTCGAACCATCTGGATGCCCGATCCCGCCACGGTCCGCATCATCGACCAACGTCGTCTGCCCTGGGCTTTTGAGCTGATGGACCTGCGCTGTGTCAACGACGTGGCCCATGCCATTCAGGACATGGCCGTGCGGGGAGCCGGGCTCATTGGAGCCACCGCTGGCTATGGGATGGCCCTGGCCGCACGCGAAGCAAGCTCGCCCGAGCATTGGCAGTCGCTGGCGGAACAGTTGATCCGCACCCGGCCAACGGCGGTGAACCTGAGCTGGGCGGTGAACCGGCAGCTGGCAGCGGTGGCCGCAGCAGGTTTTGAGCAACGCATCGCGGTGACCCTGGAAGAGGCCGCACGGATTGCAGATGAAGACGCTGCGATGTGCCATGCGATCGGACGTCATGGGCTCGGGATCCTGCAGGAGCTGGCGGCGGCAAAGCCCGGCAGGCCGCTCAACATCCTCACGCACTGCAATGCAGGCTGGCTGGCCTTTGTGGATCATGGCTCCGCCACCGCACCCATCTATGCAGCTCATGCGGCAGGCATCCCGCTGCATGTCTGGGTGGATGAAACCAGGCCGCGCAATCAAGGCGCGCGCCTGACTGCCTGGGAGCTTGGGCAGCAGGGCGTGCCACACACCCTCATTGCCGACAATGTCGGCGGTCACCTGATGCAGCACGGTCTTGTGGACCTAGTCATCACCGGAGCCGACCGTGTGACGCGGAACGGCGATGTGGCCAACAAGATTGGCACCTACCTGAAGGCGCTCGCGGCCAGGGACAATGAGGTGCCCTTTTATGTCGCTTTTCCCAGCTCAACACTGGATCTCGCTTTGGCCGACGGCGTGAAGGAGATTCCCATCGAGCAGCGCGGCGGCGAAGAGGTCACCCACCTCGAAGGCATCTGCTCTGAAGGCAGGGTCCAGACGGTGCGCATCGCACCTGAGGAATCTCCGGCAGCCAATTATGGCTTCGACGTGACCCCTGCACGGCTCATCACCGGCTGGATCACTGAACGAGGGGTGACACTTCAGCACCAGTCCCGAAGTGCCACCATCTTTGCGTGAGCCGCCCCGCGGTCGATCAAGGATTCAGCCAGGGCCTTGCCAGCAGCCAGGTCCGGCACCTTGCCCGTGATCACAAAGCCGGCCGCTGCATTCAGCACGGCGATGTCACGTTTCGGCCCCGCGTCCCGCCGGCTCAGAATGCCCTCGATGATAGCCGCATTGGCGTTGGCATCACCACCGACAAGGTCCTCCAGCTTTGCAGCGGCAAATCCGAGCTGCGCGGGGTCCACCATCTCGCATCCAAGGCGGCCATCGCCGACTTTGCAGACTTGGTTCGGCCCGAGCGTGGACAGTTCATCCATGCCACCACCATTTTTCACCGTGCCGTGCACCACCCAGGCTGCCTTGCGGCCCAGCGTGAGCAGGATTTCACCAAACACCCGGGTCAGCGCCGGATCAAAGACGCCGACGAGCTGGAAATCCGGACGCGCCGGATTCAGCAGAGGCCCCAGAAGGTTAAAAATGCTGCGCTGCCCTTCCTCGGCGAGGATCTTGCGGGCGGCCACCACCGCCTTGAACGCCGGGTGATAGAGCGGCGCAAAGAAGAAGCCGAGGCCAATGCTTTCCATGCCGCGGGCCACACGCTCCACCGGAAGGTCGATGCGGATGCCGAGAGCCTCCAGAACGTCCGCGCCGCCAGCCTTGCTGGTCACCCCGCGGTTGCCGTGCTTGGTCACGCACACGCCTCCTGCGGCGAGGATGAACATGGCCGTCGTGGAGACATTGAAGAGATGCAGCTTGTCGCCACCAGTGCCCACCACATCGAGCATCGGGCCAGGTAGCCGGGCACGGTCGATGCCGGGATCCACCGCCAGTTTCAGAAATTCCTGCACAAATGCGGCGATCTCCGACGGGGTCTCCCCCTTCTTCGCCAGGGCGCGCAGCAGCGCCGCCTTGGTCTCGGCAGATTCTTCCTCATCCACCAAAAAAGCCGCGGCCAGGCGCACCTGGTCGGCGGTGAGTTCATTTCCAGCGGAGAGAAGCTTGTGAAGGGTCTGCATGCGCGGCGACTTTGAGGTCGGAGGTGCGTTTTGGCAACGGTGCAGCCTTTGAAAACAGAGCCCCAGGTCAGCGCCGGACAGGAGGTGGCGGCTGGGTGAAATCGAATGACCGCGGCCTTTCTTCACGCAGCGGGGTGCGGCCTCCCCGACGCTGGCGGAAGGCATCAAAGGCGAGGTCCGAGCCATCCACCTTCATCTGGTAAACCATCTTCAGGAGCACTCCGAGCCGCCCCTTGGGGAAGCCGGCCTTGTTGGCAAACCATCCCAGGTATTCTGCGGGCAGGTCATAAATCGGCACGCCATGAGGCGGGCAGAACTGCGGCCCGAACTTGCCAAAGGGCATGTATGTCCGGCCGATCTCCTCGAGATCTTTTTTCATGCGCTCCGCCAGGTCGTCCATGCCCGGAAACCAGCCCGGGAACACCTGGCTGGCAAGCAGCAGTTCGCGCACAGCCTTCCGGCAGATCACAGCATCACCAGCACCTGGGCGGCGATGATGCGCAGAAGCATGGTGAGCGGATACACGGAGGCATAGGCCAGCGTGGGAGAATCGCTGCGAGCCTGAGCGGTGGCAAAAGCCAGGGCTGGAGGGTCCGTCATGCCGCCGGAAAGCAGCCCGCAGAGGGTCATGTAGTTCATGCCATGCCAGCGGCGGGCCAGGAAGCCGATCGTCAGGAGCGGCAGCAAGGTCACCACAAGGCCAAGAGCCACCCACTGCAGGCCCTGCGGCGTGAACACGGTGCTGACAAACTGCCCGCCGGAAAGCAGGCCCACACTGGCGAGAAAGAGAATCATCCCAAGCTCCCGCAGCGCCCGGTTGGCATTCATCGGCATGTGCATCACCAGCGGCCCGACCTTGCCCAGATGGCTCATCAGGATCGCCACAAGGAGCGGTCCGCCGGCCAGGCCGAGGCAGACCGGCGCAGGCAGCCAATCAACATGGATGGGCTGCATACCTGCCAGGACCCCGAGAAGGATGCCGGCGAAAATGGCCGCAAACTTGGTTTCCTGCAGCTGCTCCACCGCATTGCCCAGCGCCGCTGTGGCGCTGTTCAGGGACTCTTCATCGCCGACGAGCTGAAGCATGTCTCCAAACTGCAGCCTCACCTCCGGCAGCGCGGTGAAAATCTGATCTCCGCGGCTCACCCGGGTGACGATGACGTTGTGCAGATGGTCCAGACCGAGTTCGCGCACAGTCTTGCCTAGCATCGCCCGATGAGTCAGCACCACACGACGGTAGGTGACATTGCCAGGCGCCTTCATCAGGTTCTCCTCCGTGGCGCTGCCAATGACGAGGCTGAACTGCTCCAAACGCGACCTTGTTCCTACCGCCAGGATGACATCGCCGACATGCAACTGGGTGGCGGCAGACGGCGCATGCACCTCTTGCTCCCCGGCGGCACGGATGCGGGAGACAATGACGCCTGTCTCCTGAATGCCCGGCACAGAAGCCAGGGCCACACCTTCCAGATTGGGGTTCTCCACCCGCAGATTCAGCCGCTCCAGAGGCTCCACACCGGCCTTTTGATGCTGGCGAAAGGCTTCCTCCTCGGCGGAAACATTCACCCGCAGCAGCAGGCGGAGGATCACCAGGGCAAGAATGATGCCCACCACCGCCAGCGGGTAGGTGGCGGCGTAGGCCAGCGCGGGCAGCGTGGAGGCCTCCGCGCCCGCATTTTGCAGGGCCTGCTGCGCAGCGCCGAGGGCCGGTGTGTTGGTCGTGGCTCCGGCAAAGAGGCCGGCGATCACGGCCGGAGACATTCCCAGAAGTCCGCCACCAGCCCAGGCCACAAGCGCCCCGCCGAGCACCAGGGCCGCCGCGTATCCGTTCAGGCGAAGGCCCTCATTTTTCAGCGAAGCCACAAAGCCCGGCCCCATCTGCATGCCGAGCGCAAACACGAAAAGCACGAGGCCGAAGTCCTTCAGAAAATGCACCACCTCCACCTGCGGCACCCAGCCCAGATGAGCAGCCAGCAGGCCGGCAAACAGCACCCCGGCCATGCCCAGACGGGTTCCTGCAATCGCCAGATGGCCGAGTCCTATCCCAGCCAGGGCCACCGAACTGATCAAAAGGAGGTCATGGGCCACAGTGGAGGCGTCAGCGATGAAAGGCAGCAAGGTCACACCTCTGTCATGGCACGAGCCGTGCCATCCTGCCGCCCCTTTCCTGTGCCTATTTTGCCTGTTGGCAGGCTTGTTCACGCCCTCAGGCCGATTGTTCGCAGAAATACCGCCCTTGTTCACAGCACGCACGATTGCCTTCGAGGTCTTCTCCGCTTTAAATGAAGCCCTTGAAACCGATGGATTGCCGCCAGGAAGAGATCGTCCAAAGCCTCATGGCCTCGTATTGCGAGGTCGGGGGCATCAATCATGTGGATAGCGGCAACCTGCCGTCCAAGCGGGCCATCACTGTGCTCTGCGAAGACCTGCTGCAGGTGCTTTTCCCCGGCTTCTTTTCGGAAGACGCCCTCTCCTCCCAGGATTTGGAGCTGCTCACCCACGAACGTGTGGCCGGGATGCGCGAACGCCTGAACATCGAGGTGCGCCGCAGCCTGCGCCTGCGCGATGGCCAGGGCAAAAATCACCACGAAGAGGCCATGAAGCTTGTCTGCGATTTCATGGTGCGCCTGCCAGAGGTGCGCCGTCTGCTGCAGACGGATGTGCAGGCCGCTTTTGATGGCGATCCAGCCGCACGCAGCTTTGAGGAGATCATCCTCGCCTACCCTGGCCTCGAAGCCATCGCCATCCAGCGGAGCGCCCACCTCCTCTACAAGGCAGGCGTGCCACTGCTGCCGCGCATGATGACCGAATGGGCGCATGGCCGGACCGGCATCGACATCCATCCCGGTGCTGAAATCGGCAGTCATTTCTTCATCGACCACGGCACCGGCGTCGTCATTGGCGAAACCTGCCAGATCGGCTCACATGTGAAGCTCTACCAGGGAGTCGGCCTGGTGGCCAAGTCCCTTGCCGCAGGCCAGGCCCTTGCGGGCAAAAAGCGTCATCCCACCCTGGAAGACCACGTCACCATCTATGCCGGGGCCACGATTGTCGGCGGCGACACCGTCATTGGCGCCCGCAGCATCATCGGCGCCAACGTCTTCCTGATGGAAAGTGTGGCACCTGACATGGTCTATGCCCTGGGAGATCAGGAGCACCGCATCCGCGACCGCAAGCAAACCCAGATCAAGAAAGAGTCTGCCATCGGCGTGGCCTGAGACATGAACCTCGCGCGGAAAATCTCTCAGATGCTGTTCGATTTCGGCACCCAGCCTCCCTGGAAGCCGGCTGAAGGCTCCGTGTTTGAAAAGCTCCAGGCCATGGGCAGGAGCCACGAGAAACGTGAAGCCCGGCGGCTGGCAGCCAAGGAGATCACCGAGGACGAAGAACTCACGGAATCCTGCCGGCAGCTGCTCCAGCAGATCGAGCTCACCGGCATGGCCAAGGTGGTGAAAGTCTTCTGGAACCCACGCATGCGCAGCACTGCAGGCTACGCCTCCTACCCGAGCTGGCGCATCGAGCTCAATCCCAAGCTGCGCGAGTTCGAAGGCCAGACAGAGCGCACCCTGCGCCATGAACTGGCCCACCTCGTCGCCTACCACCGTGCCGGACGTCGCCGCATCGAGCCGCACGGAACTGAATGGAAGCAGGCCTGCGCTGACCTGGGAATTCCTGGCGAATCAGCACGCCACACCCTGCCCCTGCCACGCCGCGAGGTGAGCCGGAAGTATGTGTATTCCTGCGCCCACTGCGGCGTCATGGCACACCGTGCCCGCCCTTTCCGCCGTGGCACCGCCTGCAGGAAGTGCTGTGATGAGCACAACAGCGGCCGTTACGATGCAAAGTTCCGCTTTGTGTTGGTCGAAAAGCCCGAAAAGCGCGACTCAAAGGCTCAGTAAACAGCCGTTTCGCCTTCATGAAGAAGGCGAACGCGCTCATCCAGCCCACGGTTGAAGGCGGAACGTGCCAGCCACTCCGCCGGCTCATGGATGGGCTCGCCCCCGAGGGGGAAGGTATCGTGATGCATGGGCACCATATGGCGTGCCCCCATCATTTCGAAGGCATCCAGCGCCTCCTCGGGATTCATGTGCACCGGACGTCCGCTGGGAGCGAGATAGGCCCCGATGGGCATCAGCGCGAGGTCGATCTCCGCCCGCTGGCCGATGTCCCGAAATCCATCGAACATGGAGCTGTCTCCACAGTGAAACAGGGTGCGCTCACCGCCCTGGATCAGGTAGCCGCCGAAACCACGATGTGTGTCGTGGATCATGCGGGCTCCCCAGTGGCGCGCAGGCGTGAGGGTGATGTGGAGGTCGCGAAACTGCGCCCGCTGCCACGTGTCGAGCTCGACAACCTGCCCGAAGCCACAGCGCTTCACCACGCTGCCGACCCCTCGGGGAAGAATGATGGGCTGGCCCCGGGCGATCCGTCGCAGGCTGGGCAGGTGCAGGTGGTCAAAATGCGCGTGCGTGATCAGGACAAGGTCGATCGGCGGCAGATCGCTGGCCCACAGGCTGGGGTGGCGCAAGCGCTTCACCGGGCCATGCCAGAGCGCCCAGTTGGGGTCGATGATCACATTCACTCCGCCCAGTTGGGCAAAAAAACCGGCATGCCCCAGCCAGGTCACCCCGAGCTGGTCCATCATCGTCTGGGGAACCCCGTCTGCGATCACGCGCCCCGGCTTGCGCGGTGCCAGGATGCTTGGAATGAGCACCTCACCAAGGAATTGCAGGTTCCTCTGATGCCAGCCTTGAGTGGGAAGCAGGCCAATGTGGTTGTCATCCGGCCGCCGACGTCCGAAGAAGCGCCGCCGAGCGGGCTGGCTGAGGAGAGCAGGCCCTCCGAGGTCCGGAGCAGGGTCATGGATCATCGTGGCAGGTGAATATCCCGATTCTTCTGAGGAGTTAACGACCTTTAATCGGCGCTGACAACCCCCATTTTGCGGGTCATGTGTCCCGGCATGAGTCTCGACGGCAGCCGCACCTCCCCTTCCATCCCCACCGCTGAAACGGGCGATACCTGGACGAAGAGCCACTTCCGCCGCAGCATCCGCGACCGTCTGCGGGCGGTGCCTGAAGGCACGCTGCGCCGATGGTCGGACCAGCTTGTCGAGCGCTTGAAAGCCCGCTCTGACCTGTGGGATGTCCCAGGCACGGTGGCGCTGTTTGGTGGTTTGAAAAACGAGCCCGACCTGGTGGACGAGTTCCTGCCCTGGCTGAGGCAGCGTGGTTGGCGGGCCGCCTTTTTTGCCGTGGAAGGCACGGAGCTCATCCCAGTGGAAGTGCGCTCCTCAGCAGACCTGAAGCGCGGACCTCTGGGCGTCTGGGAGCCAAAGCCCGCGCCGCCACTCTCTTTGAACGAACTGGATGTGATTCTCGTGCCAGGACTGGCCTTTGCCTTGCGTGATGGTGCCCGGCTGGGCCGGGGAGGAGGCTTTTATGACCGCCTGCTCAGCCGCGACCAACTGCGGGCCAGGCTGGTGGGAGTCGCCTTTCATCTGCAACTGCTGCCCGACCTCCCCTGCGAGCCTCACGACGTCCGTGTTCCGGATCTTGTGACGGAACTCTGAGCTTCACACCAGGGCCAGGCTGGCCAGCTCTCGGTAGTAGGGGCAGGTTTCAAGCAGACTGGCATGGCTGCCATGAGCCAGGATGCGACCCTGGCGCATTACATAGATCACATCCGCGCTGACCACCGTGCTCAGACGATGGGCGATGACGAGGCAGGTGCGGTCGGCACGCAGTTTTTCGAGAGCTGCCTGGATGGCCGCTTCAGACTGGGTGTCCACGGCGCTGGTGGCTTCATCCAGCAGCAGCACCGGGGCATTTTTCAAAAAGGCACGCGCCATGGCCAGACGCTGCCGTTCGCCACCGCTGAGCATGACCCCACGCTCACCAACTTCCGCATCGAGGCCGTCTGGATGGCGTTGCACGAAATCCGCTGCGCTGGCATGGCGCAGAGCCGCCCACAAGGCCTCGTCATCCGCGTTCGGGCAACCCAGGCGCAGGTTGTTGCGGATCGTGCCGGCAAACAAAAAGGTGTCCTGGGTCACGTAAGCCAGCGCAGCGCGCAGAGAGGCCCGGCTGTAGTCCGAGACAGACCGCCCATCCAGCGTCACCAACCCGCCCTGAGGCTCATAAAAACAAGCCAGAAGCTGGAAAAGCGTGCTTTTGCCAGACCCAGTGGCCCCCACGATGGCCACGGTCTGCCGCGGCAAGGCGCGCAGGCTGACCTCATGCAGCACAGGCTTGCCCTCCTGATAGCTGAAGCTGACGCCCTGGAACTCAATGTCACCACGGACATTTTCGAGCCTGACACCAGCATCGAGGCTCTCCTCCCCTTCTTGATCGAGGATCTGAAACACACGTTCGGCACTGGCCAGGCCGGTGACGATGGTTTGATTCACCCCATGCAGCCGGGCGATGGGCTCGAAGAAGAAGCCGAGCAGAAAGATGAACTTGAAAAGCTCCCCCGGAGTGAGCCTGCCCTGGATGGCTGCCTGGGCCCCAAGACTCAGGAGCAGCACAAGGCCGAAACTGCCCAGAAATCCCATGAGCGGGCTGTACACCGCCCAGGCAGTCATCAGCCGCTGCTGAGCCTGGCGCAAAGCCATGCTGGCGTGATTGAACTGCTGCTGCTTCTCATCCTCGGCAGTATAGCTTTTGATTTGGCGGATGCCGGTGATGGTGTCGTGCAGCAGGGAGTTCATCCGGCTGCTGGCTTCGCGGGCTTCCCGCGACCTTGGAGCCACCCACCGGGCGAAGAGCCAGCCCCCAGCAGCGATGAAGGGCGTGGGAGCCATCACAATCCAGGCGAGCGCTGGATTCGTGCAAAACATCACGACTGCACTGATGACGATCTGAAGCAGGGCGGTAAGCCCCTGTTCAATGCCTTCCGAAATCACCCGCTGAGTGGCGGGCACATCGTCGGCCATGCGGGTGAGCACATCCCCCGTGCTCTGCCGGTCGAACCAAGCCAGCGGCAGGCGGGCGATCTTGTGGTGCAGTTGACCCCGCAAGTCCGCAATCATGCCCTGCTCGAAGGCACTGTTCACCCGGGTGCGGAGATAGAAGAGCAGCTCGCGCAGGAAAAACGCCCCCACCGCCAGTCCACCCGCCTTCCAGATGCCTGCCACATCCTGGCGAGGGATCAGGTCGTCCACAAACCACTGCACCACACCCGGAAACACCACGATGAGGGAGGTGCCCAGCACAGCGAGCGCAAACTGCAGGGCGGCCATGCGCCAGTGGCCCCTGGCAAACTGCAGGAGACGCAGGCCCGAAGCACGGAGGGAGGCAGGTTTGGCGGACATCGAGAAGTCAAAAATCACAGATTCCGACGAGGAGATCCGCAGCAGCCTCGGACGCATCGCGGCGCTCCGGCTTCAAACGAATCTCCCGAACGCCTCAACGTGCCTGATAAACCACCGTGTCCATGGCTTCCTCAAGCGCCAGAGTCTTCAGGAAAGGCTCCAGCTCTGGATTCGCGGCCGCCTGCTTGACCTGCGGCAGCTGCATCAGGCCTGCAAAATCCTGCCGCTCGATCGCTTGGCGCACCTTGGGATCCTTACCGAGCTCGGCGATTTCTGGATGGTTCAAGGCATTGGCCGTATCCCGCCCCCGGGAGGCGATCTGCTGCCATACCCGGCCGTCCGGCCAGAGGATCAAAAGCCGAGCCAGGTTGGCCCTCGGCCTCATGTCATAAGGATCCAGCTTCTCCACCAGGCTGCCGACCGAAGTGCGGTCAATCTTCTGGGCGATTTCGGCCACCCACTGGCCGAATTCACTCTTCGCGCCTTTTCCCAGAAGCTCCACATTGGCATTTTCCAGGCTGTACACGCTGCCCAGCAGGCGCATCACCATGGCACCAAGCCAAACGATCACTCCAGATGGCAGCAGGCTCAACAGACCGGCCTTCCATCCTGTGAATCCGGCGAGCACGGAAATGATGCCAAAACCGGCCACAAAGTTCACCAGGCCACGCACCAGGAAATAGGCCAGCACGGCGGCAGCAGCCGAAGTGCCCAGCAGGGTGTTTGTGCTCATGTTGGAAGCGTAGGCTCCAAAGACCTCGGTCCGGTGTTGAAAGACGTAGAGCCCGGCCATGACGGCGATGGCCAGATTCACCATCATGAGCATCTGCGAAACGATGCCGCGTGCCACCGCCATGCCGGCAAAGAAGGCCACGATGGCCAGACCCCAGGCATTCATGCCCTGGCTCGCGACCGCGTTCTTCACACTTTCGACAGTGCCGCCAAGGTCCGGCAGGTTGAGGGCGAGGAAGTCCATGTTCCGGCTATCAAAAGGCACGAGCCGGAGCACGCAAGCTTTTATCAGTCCCCCAAAGTCCTGTCTCAGCCGCACTGGGCACGCTGGCGGAGGAAGTGATCCACGATCACCAGATGCACCATCGCCTCCACGATCGGCACGGCACGAGGCAGCACGCAGGGGTCATGACGGCCGCGGGCGGCCAGCGTGGTTTCCTGACCATCATTGGTCACGGTTTTTTGTTCCCGGAGCACGGTGGCGGTCGGCTTGAAGGCCACACGGAAGACGATGTCCTCACCATTGCTAATTCCTCCCTGGATGCCTCCGCTGCGGTTGGTGCGCGTGCGGACGGCATCGCCCTCCATGTAGAACTCGTCATTGTGTTCCAGACCGCTCAGCAGGGTGCCGGCGAAGCCGCTTCCCAGTTCAAAACCCTTGGTAGCAGGCAGGCTGAGCATGGCTTTGGCCAGATCCGCCTCGAGCTTGTCAAAAACGGGCTCGCCAAGCCCGGCAGGAACCCCTCGAACCCGGCATTCAACCACACCACCGACGCTGTCGCCCTCGCGTCGGGCATTTTCGATCAATTCGATCATCCGTTCAGCAGCCTCAGGATCGCAGGTGCGCACAATGTTGGACTCGATCAGCTCCGAACTGAGGTCGGCGGGAACGCTGGCCTCAAGATGCTTCACCGTCTTGACGTAAGCCAGACACTCGTAGCCCGGGAGGCTGTGCTGGAGCACCTTGCGGGCGATGGCTCCGGCAGCGACGCGTCCAATGGTTTCGCGGGCGCTCGAACGGCCGCCGCCAGACACGGCACGGATGCCATACTTGGCATCATAAGTGTAGTCAGCGTGGCTGGGACGATAAGACTGCTGCATCTCCGTGTAGGCCGAAGGCCGCTGGTCCGTGTTGCGGACAAACAGTCCGATCGGCGTGCCCAGGGTCTTCCCCTCAATCACGCCGGAGAGGATTTCTGCCGTGTCATCTTCCTTGCGCGGGGTCACGATCTTGCTCTGTCCGGGCCGGCGGCGGTTCAATTCATACTGGATGTCCTCCGTCGTCAGCGGAATGCGCGGCGGGCAGCCATCCACAACCACGCCCACGCCGGGGCCGTGGGATTCACCCCAGGTGCTGATGCGAAAAAGTGTGCCGAGACTGCTGGACATAGAAGGCGGAGTTTGGCGGAGCCTGAAAGGATGTGCAAACGGACCGTCGAGATTCGTGAAGGCGAATGCACGCAGCCGGATCAGGATACGACGGCAGTTGTCATGACCATCGAAAGCCTTGGGCGCT
>CALDGV010000518.1 GCA_937941745.1 uncultured Prosthecobacter sp.
GCGCCGGCATCTGGAAGGACGAAGCCCTGCTTGACCTCTGCTACGAAGAGGACGCCAAGGCCGACGTGGACTGCAATCTTGTGCTCACCGAAGATGGCGATTTCGTGGAGATTCAGGGCAGCGGTGAGGAGGCCACCTTCACCCAGGCGCAGATGGATCAGATGCTCGTCCTCGGCCGGAAAGGCGTGACCGAGCTGGCCGCCCTCCAGCAGGAGGCCATTGAGCGTGCCATGAAGCCGGCCAGCACGAATGACCTGAAGAAGCTGGCCGACTTTTTCGGCAAAAAGTAGGTCCTTCTGGCGGCAGAAACCGGCGGGAACCTCGCCAGAACCATCCCACCGGCTCCTGCCGGACGTAGCCCTTCACTCATGCCTCCGATCTACGTCTTTGACTACCTCCTGCGGAGTGGTGTGGCGCTGAACTCAGCCTCACATCGCCGGACTTTCCCCGGCGCACTGATCCGGGTGGGCTCAGGTTTCGGTTGTGTGCATCCCTGGCCGGAATTTGGCGATGCACCGGTCGAAGAACAGCTGCAACTGCTGGCCCAGGGCATCACCACGCCAGTGACCGAGATGGCCCTGCGTTGCGCAGAGATCGACGGAGCCGCGCGCGAGGCAGGTGTGAGCCTGTTTGAGGGCCTGGACATCCCTCAAAGCCATTACTCATGGAGCTTCGCCCAGCCGACGGAGCCGCAGATCCAACGGGTGGTTTCTGAAGGATGGCCTGCACTGAAGGCCAAGGGCTATGCCAACTATGGCGAAAGCCGCCGGTTTCTGGAGCAATGCGCACGTGTGGGTGAGGCGACCGGCCTGAAGCTGCGAATGGACTTCAATGGGTGTCTGGATGCCCGGGGCTTTTCCCAGTTCATCGAATTCATGCCCCTGCGCACCTACCAGCAGCTGGACCTTATTGAGGATCCCTTCCCTTACGAGCCCGAAGCCTGGGAGCAGGCCCAGCGGCGCTGGGGAGTCCGGCTGGCGCTCGACAAAGGCTGGCGTGAAGGAAGCCTGGGCTTTTCCGCCGTGGTGGTGAAGCCTGCCAGGCGCGACTGGCGCATGGTCGCTGAACGGCACCCAGGCCATCCACTGATGCTGACCTCGGCGATGGATCATGCCCTTGGGCAGATGTTCGCCGCCTACGAGGCCGCAGTAGCTAGGCAGGAGCTGGGTGACCGCATCGGACTCTGCGGCCTGTGCACCCAGCATCTGTTCGAATCGGACGGCTTCTTTGAGCGCCTCGCCTGCCCTGGAGGGCGGCTTCAGCCTGACCTCAGTGGAGGCGGCCTGGGCTTTGGAGAGGTGCTGGAACGCCTGCCATGGCGGCGATTGGAGGCCTGAAGGCCCGCGTCAGCATCACTTGCGGCTCAGCTTGTAGAAGAGCCAGCCTCCGATGCCGAGGAACAGCACGTTTGGCAGCCACATGATGAGGTGAGGATACATCCCCGGAGTGTCGTTCAAGGTGTCCCCGAAAATGATGAAGCCGATGTAAACCGTGGCCGTGATCAAGCTGAGTGCGAAACCCGTGGAGGTTTCACGCCGCTGGGCGGTGACCCCGAGCGGAATGCCCACCAGGGCGAAAGTGAAGCAGGCCAGCGAAAAGCTGTAGCGCTTGCTCAGCTCCGTGCGTGACTGGGAAAGATGCCTCGGCTCCATCTCGCGGCCCAGAATGGCATCCTTGCGATCCGAGAGCTCCTGCCAGAGCTGCGGCGTAGTCTTCATGCTGGCGTTCACGCGGACCGACTTGTCCCGCATTCTGGACAGGGGAAAGGTAAGCGCCGTTTCAGCCGCAGTCAGGAAGTCGATTTTCGACACCTTTTTGTCAGGCGTGAGGGTGTAAGATTCGATCTCCGCATCAAAGAGGCGCAGCAGGAAGTCCAGCTCTCCCTCGCGGGTCTCCAGCAGGGCACGGCGCGCTCGCACGATGCGCTTGGCCTGGAAACCCTCGAGCTCGATGATCTCGAGGTTCTTCAGCTCACGCTCATCGCGCTTGCCGGTGAAGATACGGAAGCCAGGAATGCGGTCGAGCACGCGGCCTTCCTGGAAAAGGGCTTCGGGGTTTTCGACCGCCACCTCGTAGAAGAGGGTTTTCATGCGGTTTTTGGCCGATGGTGCCAGCTCGATGTTCACCCAGAAGCAGATGCTGGAAAGGGCCACTGCCAGCAGGAACACCGAAGCGCAGATGCGGGGCATGGACCAGCCTGTCATGCGCAGGGAGACAAGCTCGTTGTCCGCTGAAAGCCGGCCAAAGACGAGCAGGATGGCGGTCAGAAACGCCCATGGAATCGTGAAAATGAGCGAGAAGGGAATGATAAGACCGATGAACTCCGCGATCACACTCAGCGGCAGCTTGGTGTCCCCCAGCAGTTCATCGAGCTTTTTGTAAACATTGCCGAGCACCATGACCCCGCTCAGCAAGAGCACTCCCATCAGCGTGGATGAGAGGACCTGCCTGCCGAGGTAGCGGTCAAAGATGCGGAGAAACATGAACGGGTGCTTCCTCTAGAGCGGAGCCTGGGTCTGTGCAAGCAGGCGCAGGCTTCAGCCTGACCTCAGCCATAGGATCCGTGGTTTCTTCAGGCCCTGCGCCATTCAGCCAGCACCTGCGGCAGAAGCTTGTGCTCCTGCTCTTTGATGCGGTCGTGCAGGACAGCCGCTGTATCGCCAACGTAAATCGGCACCCGGGCCTGGGCCAGGATCCTGCCACCATCCACCTCAGCGTTCACCAGATGCACGGTGCAGCCGGTCTCCAGCTCACCTTCATCCAGCGCATCCTGCACGGCATTGGCCCCCTTGTAGGCAGGAAGCAGCGAAGGGTGGACATTGACGATGCGGTCAGGGAAGGCATCCAGCACCGGGCTTTTGAGAATGCGCATGAAGCCGGTGAGCACGACCACATCCACCGCAGCCTCCTGAAGCAGCCGGGCGACCTTTTTCTGAGCTTCATCATCAAAACGGTTGGGATTGGCACCGCCGTGCACCTGATGGGCCGGCAGGCCTGCCGCCTTGGCGATCTTGAGGAACTCACTGTCGCCCTGGTCCGAGATGGCAATGACGATTTCAGCATCCAGAACCAGGTCCTGGATCGCTGCCAGAATGGCCCGCAGGTTGGAACCTCTGCCAGAACCCAGGACACCGAGCCTCAGTGGCG
Organism: uncultured Prosthecobacter sp.; assembly: GCA_937941745.1. Lineage (GTDB taxonomy): Bacteria > Verrucomicrobiota > Verrucomicrobiia > Verrucomicrobiales > Verrucomicrobiaceae > Prosthecobacter. Next base: position 3,148 of record CALDGV010000518.1, read on the forward strand.
GAGCCTTGTCCTCCGAGGAGGTCATGCGCTCGATGATCTTGGTGGTGGACCGCCCGGGCACGAGCGAGAGGATCTGAATCTGCGTGCCTGCCTTGTCCAAGGCAGCCTTTTCACCAGGATCCAGGGATTCCGGAGTGTAGTCGCCCCCTTTGGCATAGATGTGCGGCTGAATCGCCTCGATGAGCCCCGTGGCCCGCTTGTCACTAAAGACCACCACACCATCCACAGCACGCAGCGAGGCGAGCACCTCCGCGCGATCACGCTCACGGTTCAGCGGGCGGCTCGGTCCTTTCAGTTCGCGGACTGAAGCATCGGAGTTGAGCCCTACGACCAGCGCATCCCCCAGGGCACGCGCCTGCTGAAGATAGCGCACATGCCCGGCATGCAGCAGGTCAAAGCAGCCGTTGGTGAAGACCAGTTTCCTGCCCTTCTTGCCCAGTTCATCGCGCAGTTTCCGCGCCTCGGCAGGCGTCATGGGGGTGTAGGCGGCAGGATCAGACATGAGAACGGTTTATTGAGCGGCGCTCCAGCCCTTGCAAGCCTGCTCTCATGCGCAGCCGACAGCTTGCACGGGCGGCGATCAGCCGTAAACGAGCCTGCATGGCAGACTTTCCCACCTTCCCTGACCGCTGGTCCCTGGATTCCTGGTTCTCCGGATTCCGACAGGCTGATTATGCCACCTTCAAGCACGACCTTGCCGCCAAGGTAGAGGCTTTGAGGGACAGGGCTGCGGCACTTCAGAACGAAGCGGCAGACATGGCGGCTTTGCTGCAAGAGGTGGAGACCCTCGGTGATGAACTCGGCCATCTGTCGGCCTACCTAGGATGCCTTTCGGCAGATGATGCCAACGATGAAGGCGTGAAGGCGGATGAGGCCTGGATCTCAACCCTGGAAGCCGAACACACCAAGATGCTGGCCAGCCTCCGGAGCACGCTGGCAGGCATGGAGGAAGCTGCATTTGCGACCCTGCTGACCCATCCGGCCCTAGCGGAAGCCGGGCACGCCATCAGCCGCCTGCGCGAGGAGGGCCGGCATCAGATGAGCGCCGAAATGGAGGCCCTGGCGGCGGACCTGAACGTCAACGGGCTGCATGCCTGGGGACGACTCTACGACACCCTCACCGGTCGCATGGAGTTCAAAATGACCTTTCCAGACGACCACCAGGAAGTGGTGCCCATGGCCCGCCGCCGGGCGCTCATGTCGGAGCCGGACCGGCGCCTGAGGGAGGCCGCCTTCCACCAGGGGCAGAAGCCCTGGAACGACCATGCGGTCACCCTGGCGGCAGGCTTGAACGGCATCGCCGGCACACGTCTGAGCCTCTATTCGCGCCGCGGCCTGCCGCACTTTCTCGACACACCGCTTTTCGATGGTGCGATGAGCCGGGACAGCCTGGAAGCCATGCTCTCCGCCATTCAGGACAACCTGGCACTGCCCCAGCGGGCGCTGCGCAAGGCAGCCAAGCTGCAGGGAACCTCCGCCCTGCACTTTTTCGACCTGGAAGCGCCTCAGATCCCGGCTCCGGAAGAAAAGCCCCTGACCTGGGATGAAGCCTGCACCACGGTGGAAAGGGCCTTCAGCGCCGCTTACCCAGCGCTCGGCAGCTACTTCCGTGACATCCTGGCGGCGCGCTGGATCGAGGCGCAGCCACGCGCAGGCAAGCGCCCCGGAGCCTTCTGCACGGGCTCGCGGCTGAAACGGGAAGAGCGCATCTACATGACCTTCCACGGCACGGTGCACGACATGGTCACCCTGGCTCATGAGGCAGGCCATGCCTGGCATTCCTGCGTGCTGCGCCCGGCAAGGTCCTTTGCCGCCAGTTACCCCATGACCCTGGCAGAAACGGCCTCCAATTTTGGCGAAATGATCCTTCTCAGCGGCCTGCTGAACGACCCCGGCATCACCGAGGCCACCAAGGCCTACCTGCTGGATCAGGAAATGCTCCGGGCTCATGCCTACCTGATCAACATTCCCATGCGCTACGAGTTTGAGAAGGCGTTCTACACCGAACGGGCCTCCGGCGAGGTCAGCGTGTCACGGCTTCAGGAACTGATGAACGAAGCCCAACGAAAGCTTTACGGCGACACCCTTCTCGAAGACGGCACCGACCCCATGTTCTGGGCCTCCAAAATGCACTTCTTCATCACCGGAGTGTCATTCTACAATTTTCCCTACGTCTTCGGCTACCTGCTCAGCCAGGCGCTCTTTGCCCGGTTCAAAGCGGAGGGAGCCTCTTTTCTGCCTCATTATGAGGCGTTTTTACGCCTCACGGGGAGCGCCACTTGTGAGGAGGTCGTCAGCCAGACTTTGGGCGAAAATCTGACCGATCCAGCCTTCTGGACCACGGCCCTCCAGGCCATGGAACCCTCACTGCGAGCCTATGAATCGCTGCCTTGACAGAGCCCTTCATGCACACGCCTGAAAGCCTCCTACTTTTTTGATTTCCACCCTTGCAAAGGAGCCTCGGACTTCTATCCTCGCATCTCGCTTGTGAAATTTTTCACAAGCTCAGACTTTGACACTTTATGGGCAATTTCTTTCCTCGTTGGACCAACTGGCTCCCTCTGAAGCTGGCCGTGGCGGCTGGCTTCATCGTTTTTGGGGTGAGCTTGGCCGTGCCATACTATTTCACGCCGAAATATACGCGCGTGGGCTATGAGCCGACCCAGCCTGTGCCGTTTTCCCACAAAATTCACGCCGGACAGCTCGGCCTTGACTGCCGTTACTGCCACTCCTTCGCTGAGGTTTCCAGCCACGCGAACGTGCCGACGAACCAGACCTGCTTCAACTGCCACGGCCCGGGCAAAGGCAACATCAAGTCGGCTTCGCCCAAGCTGGAAAAAGTGATCAAAGCTGCTGAAACCGGCAAGCCGATCGAGTGGGTGAAAATCCACAAGGCTCCTGACTACGTTTACTTCAATCACAGCGCCCACCTCAATCGCGGCATTTCCTGCCAGAGCTGCCACGGTCAGGTCAATGAAATGGAAGTGGTGA
>CALDGV010000519.1 GCA_937941745.1 uncultured Prosthecobacter sp.
ATGCCGGAAATGCCGCCATTGATGTTATCGATGTAAATAATCACTGTCAGATTGTTCATCGGAGTTTTTTGAGCATCCGAGTAAACCATAGAAACAGGTCTGGAGTCACCCAGCAGTGGGAGTGTCCGCCCATTGAACTTCAAAGTCTTCAAGTCGCTGGAAATGCTCAGGGGAACCGTTGCGCCATGGGCAGGAATGTTGCTTGGAGCAGGGGTGGCTGCTTCAAGCATGTCCACAACAGTGGTGTAGTTTCCAGCCAGTCGTGCAGAGGAAAGGATGAGCGGATCGACTTCGATCGGGCCTGTGAATCCAAAGCCACCATAAGTGATGGGGTCGGCCGTGGTCAGCCCTGGAACGAATCCGAATCCGTTGGCGATGGGCGAGTTGTCACCTTCAAGCAATTGGAACATGACACCGTTGAAGGTGACGGTGCGTGTGATGGTCTTGGAGGAAGGGCGTGGCACCATGGTCGTGATGGTGTCCTGAATCTTCAGCGTCACCGTGATGACACCTGTTTTCGGATCCACCTTGCCTGTGTAGAACTTGGCCCACTCGGTAGGAAGAAGCGGACTAGGGCTGCCGACCCCTCCCTGGGCGACACGCAGGGTGTTGTTGGTGTTCACTCCAAGCTTGAGTGGCAGCCATTTGGCGTAGGTGGTCGGGTTGATGAGGTTTTCCAGGCCAAGTCCAAAGACTTCATCCACGGTCAGTCCCATCACATTGCCGACGTTCTGCTTGGTGCCAGGTGCCACCCACTGCATCATGGTGAGGAACACATCCAGCGGGCCAAAGCCTGCGGCGAAGACCTTGTCTTTAGAATTGGCGGGCTTCTTCCACTTGGTCCAGGCAGCGTCACCGTCTGCGACGTGCCACCTGTTGTCGCTGCGCTGAGTCAGCTGGAAGCTGCTGGCGAAGTAGCCACCCACCGTGGTGGTGTAGGGGGTCAGGAAAAGAAAGTGACGCCCGTCCGAGGAGGGCTTCATGGAACTGGTGAAGCTGGTGCCATCGGCCAGTTTTCCTGCCGCTGTCATGACCCCGGCTGTGCTCACAGCGCCAGTCATGTAACCAGCACCGGAAGGTGTACTGCTGCCTGTGGGTGTTGCATCAGTGAATGTGGCTGTGTAGGCGCCGATCCAAGGGCAGGGGGCTTTGACGGGAACGAACGTCGGTGTCTTGAATGCCGCGCCGGCGAGTTGCTGGTAAGGTCCGCTCAGATGCGGAGGCAGTGTCGCGTTGCCTGAAGCAGTAAAAGTTCCGTCGCTTTTCAGAGTCAGCGTCAGATTCAGACTCTGGGCCGCCACTGTCGCGGTCGCCGCCTTGTTGACGAGGGTGGCGGTGCCGCTGGCCTCAGTGTTATCGACGTTCGCCGTCAGGTTGATGCTGAAAGGGTAGGGCTTTTTGTCGATCAGCACGAGTTTGCCTGTGGCTTTGCGCGCGGCGGTGCTGGTGATCTCGATGCGGCCGAAGGGCAGTCCATCTCCTGAGTCGGGCTGGATCAGCAAGCCTTGGTAGCTGCCGACAAGCGCTGCTGGCAGTGGGGCAGGTGTTTGAGCAACTGAGTGAGTGCTTGAGGCCAGGTAGATGGTGGACACAAGCCCAAGGAGGGGCAGAAACCGGAGAAGCGAGGATTTCATAGTCATTGGGGTAAGTTTCTCAGTTAACTGCAATGGGCCGTTCTGCAACCCTGTAGAAACAGGTAATTGCAGGTCATGTTTGACGGCATTGTTGCTTGCCAGGGGTCAGCGGAAATAACCGCTGACCTTGAGCTTGCGGGCGAAAATCTTGTCGCCGGCAGCGACATAGAGCACGTCGTGATCCTTGCCGGCGAACTCACAACTCACGATTTTGCCATCCGCCACAGGTTTGGCGATGATGCCAGCCAGGCGCCCCGCAGGATCAAAGATCTGCACGCCAAGCTCTGTAGTGACGAAGATGCGGCCCTTGGATTCCGTGGTGGCTCCATCGCCTGAGGCGGACTCCTTGCCGACGGGCAGCCACATGGTCATGAAGGGGGCGCCGCCAGAGAGGGTACCATCATCCTCAATCCGCCAGGCCCAGACATGCTTGCCGCCGTATTCGGAAACCACCAGTGTGCGCTCATCGGGAGAGATGCTGATGCCATTGGGCTTGGCCACGCGGCCTTGGTCAGCCACAAGGTGCTTTTTGTCCTTGGTGATGAGGTGGATCATCTGAGTCGGTGTTTCTGTGAAATAGACGTGGCCCGCCTTGCTGACGACGAGGTCATTGCACTTCACGCCGGTGAGCAGCACCTCGACCTCGCCCTTCATGCTGATGGCGATGACACGCTGCTCACGGTTGTGGCAGGCATAGAAACGTCCGTCTGGGCCGATCTGAAGACCGCTGATGCCAGGCAGTTTGTCGAGGAAGAGGTCCACCTTGCCCGTGCCTGCATCGAGCTTGTAGATGCCCTGGCCGCTCTTCACATCAGTGAAGAAGAGATTTCCCGAGGCGTCCACGCAAAGGCCGTCGGTGAAGGCATAGCCCGAAGCCACTTCCTTCCAGGGTTCATGATCGCTGAGGTATTCGTGCAGGGAGGTGTCCTGGGCATTCAGGGAAGCCAGGAGCGTCAGGGAAAGAAGAATGTGCTTCATAAAAGATCGGGGCATGGTTCTACAGCGGGCTGGCATCAATGTGGTGGAGCC